>JAHDYP010000004.1:0-15867 GCA_023383055.1 Verrucomicrobiota bacterium
AGATGATCCGCCGATGTCTTCCGCCCCAGTGCGGCGGACCGGAAACCCTCTACGATGGGCTTCTGCAACGTTCTCCCACCGGTGCGCTTTACATTTCCAGGGAATCAGGTGTTCCCACACGCAGCACCTTGTTCTGGATCCCGGATCAACCGCTTACCATCGACACGGACGGCAAGCGGATCCGTTACCGTTATCCAACCTCCCATGGCGGTAACACCCTGACCTTTGTCGGGTTCCAGGAACCCATCGAACGGATCCCTGCCGGCACGCTGCTGCGCGTTTCCCTCGCGCACTGGTGGCGGCCGACCGACAGGCCGGAGGACGAATTGCGCTGCTACGCCCAGCTCTCAGGTTGGTTCGCCAACGCCCACAACCTTCACCCACCATCGCCACGCTCAACACCAGCCTCATCCCCCACGACCGCGCCGGCTCGGATCAGTTCCCTCCACTCTACAACCCGCCTCGATCACGCTCGACACCTGCTCAAACAAGTCTTCGGGTTCGCGGATTTCCTGCCCCGCCAGGCGGAGGTGATCCGGCATGTGCTCGAGGGTCACGATGCCTTGGCCGTCATGCCCACCGGCGGTGGAAAATCGCTCTGTTACCAGTTGCCCGCACTCGTGTTCGACGGCTTGACGGTGGTGATCTCGCCGCTCATCGCCCTCATGCAGGACCAGGTCAATCAACTGCACCTCCTCGACGTTCCCGCCGCTTTCCTCAATTGCACGCTCAAACACAGGGATTGGATCGCCGCCGCCAACCGCGCGCGCGCCGGACAATTAAAACTGCTCTATGTCGCCCCCGAAACCCTGCTCCGACCCGAAACGCTGCGACTGCTCGAGGACAGCCGCCTGGCCTGCCTGGCCGTCGATGAAGCCCATTGCATCTCCGAGTGGGGACACGATTTCCGCCCCGAATACCGCCAACTGCGCAAGGTCCGACGCCGTTTTCCCTCCGCCGTGTGCCTGGGCTTGACCGCCACCGCCACCCCGCGCGTGCGGGAGGATATCCGCCAACTTCTCGAGATCGATCGATCCGGGGAGTTCATCGGCAGTTTCAACCGGCCCAACCTTTTCCTGGCAGCGCAACCGCGCCGCGATCCCCTCCATCAAACGATCGGTTTTCTTGAGCAACACCGGGATCAGTCGGGTGTGATCTATTGCGCCACCCGACGCCAGGTCGACCAACTCGCCGCCGAACTCAGGGCGCGCGGCTGGCCCGTCCTGCCTTACCATGCGGGGCTCGACGATACGACCCGCAAACAAAACCAGGAGCGGTTCACCCGCGAAGAGACGGTGGTCATGGTGGCCACCATCGCCTTCGGCATGGGGATCAACAAATCCAACGTCCGTTTCGTGCTTCATTATCACCTCCCCAAGGACCTCGAAAGTTACTACCAGGAAATTGGCCGGGCGGGCCGCGACGGGTTGCCCGCGGATTGCCTCCTCCTGCACAGCGCCGCCGATGCCTCAACCATCCGCCACTTTATCAGTCAGGGCGCACCCTCCGAACGCCCCGGCCGGCTCGCCCGCCTCGAGGCCATGCTCGCCTACGCCGACGCCCGGAACTGCCGGCGCCAACCGCTCCTCGCCTATTTCGGTCAACCATCCAACCCCTGCCGACATTGCGACCATTGCCTCCGCCAACTCGCACTCATACCGCCCACGGACGTGACGCACGCGGCCCGGCTCTTCCTCTCCTGCATCCTCGAGACCGGCGAGTTGTTCGGGGTCGCCCACATCATCCAGGTCCTGCGGGGATCCCGTGCCCAGCGGATCACCAGCAAACAACACGATCGCCTCCCCTGTCACGGCGCCGGCCGGCACTTCCCCATCGATCTCTGGCGAGAGCTCACCCGCCAGTTCATCGCCCAGGAATTGGTGGATCACGATCCGCACTATGGCAGCCTGCGGATCAACGCGAAATCACGACGCGTTCAGGCCGGCGAAAAAGTCTTCGCCCACCTCGATGCCAGCCAGGCCTTCTCCGTGGCCCCGCGCCCCGAAGGCAAGCAACCCTACGACCAGGCGCTGTTCCAAAACCTGCGACGGCTCCGCCGGGAACTGGCCGACCGCGCCGGTGTCCCGCCCTACCTCATTTTCTCCGATCGCACCTTGATCGACCTGGCGATCCGGCGCCCAAGGAACATGGAAGAATTCCTCGCCATCCACGGCGTCGGCGAAGCCAAACTCGCCCGTTATGCCACGGCGTTCCTCGAGGTCATCCAGGCCCATTAAGCCAACGCAGATACCCACTGCCTTTGAGCTCAGGATGAGCTGGCTTGCTTACTCTTCATCATGCTCTTGCTCCTGCTCCCAATGTGCTGTCACGTCCTGATTTCCGTTTGTCGTTTTTGAGTCGTGGGTATTTCGCGGCGGGAGGCGGTTCCGGACTGGGATGGCGCCCAGAGGCCCCTTTGGAGTGCGCCGGCAAAGCCCGCCCTGCGGGCGACGACGGCGCTGATTGACTGCGTCCCGCAAGCCACTGCACCGCTGACTTGCTTCCGCAATCGAACCAAAGCGGCGTGGGGTGTGTCCGCCGCCATTCGGAACGCTTGGCGCGCCGGCGTCCCTGACGGCCGAATTGCAGAACCGTCCTGGATCCCATCCCCGGGTTTTCCTGAACCTCCGGGTTTGCCAACGATCGCGCACTGTGCCAGTCTCTCCGCGTGCCGCCAAACGAAGCCCTCCAGGGCGAACTCGATTTCGGCCGTGACGACCCGGCCGGTTACCGCCGGTGGCAGGCGGAACAGCAGGACTGGCTCGTTCGCCTCCGCCGGGAGATGGGTCTTCCCATCGGCCGCAATGTGCGGGTCCGTCTGCGCGACTTCGACCGGGAGTTTTACGGCCGTTTGAGCCTGGTGGAACTCCCCCTCGAGCAGCGCCACGCCCGCCACCAGCGGCTTCGTATTGGGAGTTTCGAATTCACCGCCGCCGAAATCGAGAGTTGTATCCGGGAGGACTGACCCTTTCCCGCCGGCATCATCCCATCGGCCCGCGCGTCACGCCCAGGAAATTGATCAGCTTCAGTTCGCGCCAGAGGGTTGAGCCCTCGCAATTCCCGGCCAGCAACTCCCGGTAACGCGTCACCGTGCGCGTCAACTGCTCGGCGGATTCGTTCAGGAACTCGACCCGAAACCGCCGGGCCCCGGCCGCCAGGAACCGGCGGACATGCTCCGCGCCCGTCTGGGCCGCCGCGTTATAGACCGTGTTCCGGCAGCCCGCGTCCGCTTTCACCGGGTGTTCCGCGCCGACCCGATCCCGCAATCGCAATTCATGCCGGTCGCACGGTCGCCCGCAGTTGGTGTAGTCCGTCCCTTTCGAGAGAAACGCGCAGAAGACGCAATGCTCCATGTGAAACATCGGCATGTGCTGGTGCAGGATGATCTCGAACCATTGCGGCGGCGCCGACTCGAGCAGCGCCACGAGCTCGACATGGTTCAGATCGCTCGAGGCCGTCACGCGCTCCAATCTCCAACGTTCGATGAAATGCTCCGCCGCCAAACCGTTGGCCACGTTCAACGAATAGTCTCCCACCCGTCGTTCTCCGGCGAAGAAGCTCAGATGATCGTAGTTCCGGACCAGGTAACCGTCCGCGCCGCATGACTTCACCTGGTTCAGGATCCATTCCTCACCCATCTTGAACACGCGCGGCGGCGCCACGTAGATCGCCGCTGGGCCTTTCGCTCCATCACCGCTCGAACGACGGGCGCGAAATTGGCCAACCGCCTCACGGTATCGCTTCGGGTCTTCGAACTCGCAATAGACCGTCCGCACCTCGAGGTCCAACGCGGCCTTCAACTGCTCCGGCGTTCGCACCAGCACGATCAACTCGGCTTCGATGAGGCCATCCCCCGGCCCGCGGGGCGCCGGCCTCGCGGAACCGTTCGCGATCGTCCATCGACCCGCTCGACGTCGCCCCGCCTCGAGCAAGGCCACGACTTCACGTCGCATCCGGTTCAATTCGCTCATCGGCAGGAGCACCTCCCCCTCGAGACAATTCTCGAACGCGCCCAAACGGAAGGGCGTGCCTCCCAACCGCCCGAGCTGCTGTCGAAGTGTTTCCTCGGTCAATGGCCTCCGCGTCGCCGGAACCAGCGCCATGGTGGACCGCGCCTGAACTTCGTGGCCCGTTTCATCCCAAACCACTAGTCCCATGGGCTGGCCGGCCTTGCCCGTGACCCGGGCCCTCACCGGGCGCTGGTGACGTGGCGCATCGCCGGCGTAACTTGCGCGCAGACGCCGGTTCAACTCCGGGTCGTCGGTCTTCCACAGTTTGTCGCCGGGCTTGATCCGGTCGAACTGGATCGCGCCCTGACCGAAGCTCAGGGCCGCTTCCTGCCGGCCGGATCCGGCCCGGCCCGGCTCGATTCCATAAACCCGGCCACCCTCCTCCGCCAGATCCGGTCGACCGGCATCGAACACCACTCCGTCGCCCGGCTTCAACGCCCCTTCCAGGGCCACGAATACCCGCGGCGCAACCACGCGCGTCACCTCCCCGAGGTAAACGCCGCGTTTCTTGCCGAACCGGCCGTGGACGAGTTCCTGGTTGTTGACGCCCCGCAACCAGCCCGTGTAGAGCCCCCGGGAAAAGGACATCTCCTGTGCGTAGCGCGACGCATCCCGCAATTCCCGCGCGACCCGCGCCGGTTCAGCCTCGTCGCTGACAGCCATTTCCATCGCCGCGCCAATGCGATCGATCGCCTCCCGGTAAATGCGGGTGATGCTCGCGACATATTCCGGCGCCTTCAGCCGCCCTTCGATCTTCAGCGAGGCCACTCCCGCCCGCATCAGCTCCGGCAATACCTCGACTCCCGACAGATCCTGTGGACTCAACAGATACCGCCGATCCCCCAACGGCACCGGAGCACCATCCGAAATCAGATCGTAAGGCAATCGGCAGGCCTGGGCGCACACACCCCGGTTCGCGGACCGTCCCCCGAGCGATTCGCTGGTCAAGCACTGCCCGGAATAGGCCACGCACAGGGCGCCATGCACGAACACCTCGAGCGGCAACGGACTCGCCGTACCCGCGCCGGCACGCAAAACTGCCTGGATCCGTTCAATCTCGGAAACCGGCACCTCGCGCGCCAGCACCACCAGGTTGCACCCCAACTCCCGCGCGAACTCCACCCCGGCCGCGCTCGTGATGGTCATCTGCGTCGACGCGTGAATTGGAAAATCCGGCGAGATGCGCCGGATCAACCGGCAGATGCCCGCGTCCTGCACAATGGTCGCATCCACCCCGGCCGCGATCACCTCCCGCAACACTTTCTCCGCCTCCGCCAGTTCACCGGGAAACACCAGCGTATTGAAGCTGAGATAACCCCGCACTCCGCGCCCGTGCAGAAACTCCATCAAGGCCGGCAGATCCGCCCTCGTGAAATTCTTCGCCCGCATCCGCGCGTTGAATACGTCCAATCCGAAGTAAATGGCGTCGGCGCCGTTCTCCACCGCCGCCCGCGCGCACTCCCAATCGCCCGCCGGCGCCAGCAACTCGGGCGGAAACCGCCGGGCTGCGGAAGAAACACCCGCACAACCGCCGTGGCGGCGCGTCGCAACCTGATTCTGTTCAACCGTCATCTTCGAGCGCGGACTATACACAAGCCCACGCTTGCATACCACCCGCAGATTCACAGACCCGAATGCAGCATCGACCACGGGCCGCGCCCATCCACCCCACGTCTCCGACGGGTCACCCTCGCCCCTCACGGGGAGAGGGCCGGGGTGAGGGGTGGTCGTACGTGCGGGCTCACGGGCTGACAAAACCGAATCTTGCGCTATGCTCACCCCCATGCGCGTGCTTATCGTCGGTTGCGGTTACGTCGGTCTGCCCCTGGGCCAAGCCCTGGCCGCCCAAGGCCATTCGGTCGTCGGCATCCGCCGCTCCGCGGCGACCGACCCGGAACTGGGAGCCGCCGGGATTGAACCCGCCCATCTCGACATCACGCGTCCGGACGAATTCAAGAAACTCAGCGGCCCGTTCGACTGGGTCGTGAACACGGTGGCCTCGACCCGCGGCGGCGGTCCCGACGATTATCGCCAGGTCTATTTCGACGGCACCCGGAACCTGCTCGCCTGGCTCGCCAGCCAGCCCCCCCGCAAGTTCGTCTACACCAGCAGCACGAGCGTTTACGGACAGAACGACGGTTCGCTCGTCAAGGAATCCAGCCCCACCGAGCCGGAGGCAACCACGGCCAAAGTGCTGCTTGAAACCGAAGCGCTCCTCCTTACCGCCGCCCGGGACCAACGGTTCCCCGCGGTGATCCTGCGCGTGGCGGGGATCTACGGCCCCGACCGCGGACATCTCTTCAAACAATACCTGATCAACGAGGCGAAGATCCCCGGCCAGGGTTTGCGTCTCCTGAACATGATCCACCGCGATGACCTCGTCGGCATCATCATCGCCGCCCTGCAAAACGGCCGGCCCGGCGAAATCTACAACGCCGTCGACAACGAGCCGGTCGCCCAAATTCACTTCTTCCGCTGGCTCTCCGAGACCCTGGGCAAGTGGATGCCGCCTTTCGGGCCTGAGGAAACCGAAGCCGACCGCAAGCGCGGGCTCACCAACAAGAAGATTTCGAACCGCAAACTCACCATGGAACTCGGTTACCGGTTCAAGTACCCCACCTTCCGCCAGGGTTACACCGCCGAGATCAAACACCTCACCGACGACGGCCTGCTCGACTTCGCACCGGAACCGCGCTGACCGCCCACGGCCCTTTTGAGACCTTCCATGAAACCAGGCTAACCCGCCCGGAACGAGATCCGGGTCACGAAGTCCTTGCCAAAACTGGTCTGCAAAAGCTCGAGGATCTCCGGATACCGATAGCGCACGATCTCATCCAGCCAGACGCTGCTGTCCACCGTGACGAATAGCGTTCCCTTTCTGATCCCCGTCGGCTGGGCATGCGCCGTCACCGTGGGATCCAACAACTGATTCCACACCCGGACAATCTCCGCCTCGGACCGCTTCCGATCCAATCCCATTCCCTGCAGCACCCGCGCGGTGAGCTCCGCAATCGGCCGGCAGCGCAAGGACATCGCCTGCTCCCGCGCCGTGAGATCGATCCCGCGCCACTGCGCCAGAACCCGGCGTCGCCCCCGTGGATCCTCCGCCTGGGCCGCGCCATGGGAAGGAACAGCCGGGCCCGGTTTCCGCTCTCGGTTGCTCAATGGTGGTTGGGGGTCATTCATCCCGGAGCAACGCGTTCGTGCCCCGTGCAGGAAACGTCGGCTTCGCCAGGTTGGCAACTGAAAAAGCGGACTGGCTGGGTCGAGCCATACATTCGATCCGGCCGCCCTTCATTCCGCGGCCTTGGGCGGCGGTTCGTGGCGGTCCTGGATGACCAGCACCCCGTGCGGCGGCAGGTCGTAGTTGCCGTGGAGCGTTTCGCCGGTGAGAAGATCGTGGGCCGGCTTGTAGAACTGGATCCGGACCGGCGAATTCTGATGGTTCAGCAGGAAACAAACCTTCGTGTCGTCCTTTTGTCGCATGCTGACCTCGACGGTATCGGGCACCTTGAGCAAGGGGTACAGGTTGCAGAGCTGCCGCAGCCAGACGATGAGATCGTAATAGAAATGCTGGTGGCTCATGGTACCGATGTAGATCGCCTTCCCCAACCCAAACGAGTTCATCGTCATGGCGGGACGCCCGGCATAGAAATCCTTCGCGTAAGTCGCCAGAATCTGGCATTCGCCCGGCTCGATCAGATCGCACCAGATCCGGGCCGGATGCAGATGGCTCGTCGGAAACGCCCCTTTGAAGGTCAGATGATTCTCCTCCCCGGGGGGCAACGGATCGAACTCGAGGATCTCCAGGCCGAACAAATCGGTCAAATCGTGCGGATACCCGTTGTCGGGCGCAATTTCATGTTCGTCCGCCAGCCCGGAATTGAACGTGCCGACCAGCGTTCCGCCGTTCTGGACGTACAACTTCAACAGGTCGGCCTCACCGCCCGCCAGCAGATGCAGCGAGGGCGCGATCACCAGCTTGTAGGCCGAGAGATCCTCGGACGGACGCGCGAAATCCACCGCGATGTTCCGATCGTGCAGCGCGTTGTAAAACAGTTGCACGTGTTCCCGCTGGTTGAAGAACTTGTTCGGCTGCGGTTGCTGTTGCAGCGCCCACTCATTCTCGTGGCTGAACAGAATGCAGGTCTCCGCCTTCACCACGGTCCCCTTGAGCACCGGCGCCAGCAACTTCAACTCCTCGCCCACCTGGCTGATCTCGCGATACACCCGGTTGTCCCCACGCCCGTCGTGCGTTAACACCCCGCCATAAAACTTCTCCGACCCAATCCGCGGCTGGCGCCAGAAAAAGTAAAGTATGCCCGTCGCTCCACGCGACACGCACTGGTAACTGAACAGCCGCACCACCCCCGGCCGGATCAGCGAGTTCACTTCCTGCCAGTTCACCTGCGCCGCCTTCTGCTCCACAATCCAGAAACCCCCATCGTCTCCAGGGGTGCGGATGCCCGTCTTCTTGAGCGAACGCAGCATGTCCAGGCTGCAGGCGTTCTCCGACGACCTCGATTTGACGGTCGCCTGGCTGTCCACGCCGACAAAGTCGAGCACTTCCGCCACGTCGAAGTGGTCGAAATTCCGCGACAACGCCCGCAGGTTGTGGGTCACCGGGATGCCCGGCGTCAGTTCCCGGAGCAGGTCCGCCTGCATCCGGGCGAAGGCCACAATGGTGTCGCTCGAAAACCGCATCCAATCCAGGAGCAACGCCGGGTTGTGCACCGTCGGCGCCGCCCGCGGCATCGGCACCTCCGACCAGTCCTGGACCACCTGGCCCCAGAACCGCAGGCCGAGGAATTCATTGAGGCGTTCGACGGTGTCGTATTTGGCCTTCAACCAGGCATGCCAGTCCCGCTGCGTCTCGTCGTTGAACGAGTAAATGGTCTGGTGCTGGCCGAACCCGTTGTCGATCTGCCAGGCGATCAGGGCCGGATGCTTGCCCAGCGCCTGCGCCAGCGCGGTGATCAGCCGTTTGCAGTAGCCCCAATACACGTCGCTGTTCATGCAATAGGCCTTCCGCGTCCCCCCATGCCGCGACAACCCGTGCTCGTCCAGCGGCAGGATCTCCGGATGCTTCCGCGTCAGCCACAGAGGCGGCGCCGCCGTCGGCGTTCCCAACACCACCTTCAGACCTGCTTCGGCCATGACCCCCATCGCCCGCTGCATCCAGCCAAAGTCGTAATGGCCTTCTTCCCGCTCATACAATCCCCAGGCAAATTCCCCCATCCGCACCACGTTCATTCCCGCCGCCACCATCAGTTCGGCGTCCCGCTCCCAACGTGATTCGGGCGCTTCGCTCGTTCCTGAGTAAGGATGGACCCAATGCTCGGGGTAGTAGGCCGTGCCAAAGTGCATAACTTCTGAGGGTGGATTTACCCTTACTCTAGTCCGGCCACCCGCAGGCGCAACGTCAAAATGCCGGTTGCCCCGCTTTCAACGTCACCTTGTGCCCTTCGCACGCCGCGTCCACCACCAGGCTCTCCCCTTGCATGCTCACCAACTCCCGCGCCCAGGCCAACATCCGGAGCACCTCCGCGTCGTCGTGATCAGGATCGTGGTGAAACAAAAAGAGCTGGCGCGCCCGCGCCATCAAGGCCAGGGCCACCACGTCGTCCACACAACCATGCCCCCACCCCGCCCGAGTTTTGTACTCCTCATCGTTATACTGGGAGTCGATGATCAGCACGTCCACACCCCGCAGAAACTCGACGAGCTTCTGATCCTTCGCGCTGGTGTGCTTCATCAACTCCGCCTGGTCCACAGTCGACGCAACCCCCGCATGCGACCGCATCCGCTGGTAAGACTCGTGATCCGGCAGATAGGCCACCGACCCCGCGCTCGTGTAGATCCGGTAACCCAGGCATAAGCCGGGATGATTCACGAAAATCGCTTGCACCCGCAGTTGCCCGATCGAAAACTCGAACTCCCGCAACTCCTTCACTTCGATGTTGCTGGGCATCTGCCGCATGCTCACCGGGAAATAGGGACTCTCCATCTGGCTCGAAAGCGTGCTGAGCAAGCCCTTGCGTGCCCCTTCATAGCCCAGGATCTGGACCTTGTTGTTCGGGTTATACGCCGGGATGAAAAACGGAAAACCCTGGATGTGATCCCAGTGCGTGTGGGTGATCAGGATCCTGACGTCGATCGGCCGGTCCTGAAACTCCCGCGCCAACGACAGCCCCAAATTCCGAATCCCGCTGCCCGCATCCAGAATCACTATCTCCCCATCCGCCCGCAACTCCACACAGGATGTGTTGCCCCCCATCAAGACCGTGCTTGGACCCGGCACCGGGATCGACCCGCGCACACCCCAGAACCGCACAAACGGATCACGGTTCATCGGCGTGACCGGAGCCGTCGAGGGCGGCGGCGCGGGTTGCCCCGCCTTGGGCACCGTATCCGTCTCGTAAAGCGTATCCCCCTCCAACAACTGCAACAGCGTCTCCTGCTTCAAGGGCTTGACCAGGTAACGGTCCGCTCCCACCTCCAGCGCGTTCAACCGGTCGGTCGGATAACCGCTGCTGCTGGTCAACACAATCATCGGCTGGCGAATCCGCTGCCGCTGCGCCCGGATGGTGCGACAGAGCTGAAACCCGTTGAAACGCGAGACCAGCAGATCGCAGATGATCAGATCCGGCTGATGCTGCATCGCCATCGCCACCCCCTGCTCCCCTTCCTCCGCCTCCAGCGCGCGCCAACCCGCCCCGAGCAACAGTCGGTACGTCTCCCGACGAAACGTCGCGTCGTCGTCGATGATCAGTGCGGTCTTCATCAGGTGCGCCCGCGCAGTGTCCCACCAGCACCCCGAAACGGCAAGAGTTTAACCGGGCGATACCCCTCCGCCCCGGCAAATTGCACGGTTGCCCGCGGCCACGCGGTCTGGTAGGCCACCCACATGCGTTTCCGCCTCGCCGTTCCGCGGGTCCAGGTCTTTCCCCGGTCAATGCGCCTGGCGCATCGAGTTTCGACGGCCATTGCCTGCCTCCTGTTCCTGGCCCCGCCTGCCTGCGCCGAAGCCGCGTTGCGCGTCCTGCGCTCCCAGGAGGGCGCCACCAATCTGTTGCGGAACCCCGGCTTCGAGCAAACCTCCAACGGGCAGTTCACCGCCTGGCAGTCGGCGCCGCAGGGCTATCGTATCGCCCCCGGCGAAGGCCGGACCGGCTCCCAGGCCCTCGCCGTCGAAGCCAACACCGACTCCGTCTGGGTCGGCGCCGGCCAGACGCTGACGCTCAACCGGACAAGCCTCGCCCCGCTCGTCGTGCGCGGCTGGAGCCGGGCCGAGCAGGTCAGCGGCGGCGCCGATAGCGATTACTCGATCTACGTCGATCTCATCTATCAGGACGGCACGCCGCTCTGGGGCCAGACCGGCAACTTCCGCACCGGCACCCACGACTGGGAACCGCGCGAGTTCATCATCATCCCGGAGAAACCGGTGCGCTCGCTCGCGCTCTATTGCCTCTTCCGCCGGCACACCGGCAAGGCCTGGTTCGACGATGTCGAGGTTCAGGAAATCTCCGCCCCCGCCGGTTCGATCCTGTTCCAGGGAACCCCCATGACGATCGTCCCCTGGAACACCCCAGCCCCCGGCGTGACTTCGAATTATGTCACTGGCGACGGACTCGCACTGACGCTCGACGATCTGCGCATCACCAGCCTCAAGCTGGATGACCTCGAGTTGGCCGCCAACGTCGCCTCCGGCTTCCTCGCCCGGGATGTCGCCACCAACTCGGACGTCTACCCGTTTGCGAACGGCCACTGCGCGGAACTCGGCCTCCGGTTGAACACGACGATCACCGCGGCACCCGACCACCTGGCCATCTCGGGGCGCATCACCGCCACCGGCACAAACGACCGCGCGATCATGCTCGCGTTCGCCCTGCCCATGGATGCCACCGACTGGCGCTGGCACGATGACCTCCGCCGCCAACGCCTTCTCGAAAGCCAGGGAGAATTCGTCCATGCCTCCACCGTCGGCGCCGGCACCACCGGCACACTCTCAACCTACCCGCTCGCCTGCGTCGATAACGGCCAGCAGGGCCTCGCCCTCGCCCTCGACATGGGACAACCCGCCCAGTACCGGCTCCTCTACCACGCGGGCACCCGGCAGCTCCTCATCGTGTTCGATCTTGGTCTCGTCCCGGACACCATCCGCTTTCCTTCGGCCGCCGACTTTCGCTTTGTCCTGTTCCGTTACGCACCACGCTGGGGGTTCCGGGCTGCCTGGCAGAAATTCATGGAGATCTTCCCCGACTACTTCGTCGTGCGCTCCCGACAGCAGGGGATTTGGATGCCGTTCACCGACGTCTCGACCGTGAACGGCTGGGAAGACTTCGGCTTCCGCTATCACGAAGGCAACAATAACGTCCCCTTCGACGATGCCCACGGCATCCTCAGCTTCCGCTACACGGAACCGATGACCTGGTGGATGCCCATGGCGCCTGAACTGCCCCGCACCGAGGAAACCGCCCTGCGGGTCCGCGACGATTACGCCAACGGCACCCCCGGCTATCACCAGCAAATGGCCGTCGTCTCCCAATCCGCCGCCATGCTCGATGACGCCGGTCATCCCGCCCTCCTCTTCCGCAACGAACCGTGGGCCAACGGCGCCGTCTGGAGTCTCAATCCAAACCCGCTGCTGCCCGCCAACCCCAACGCCGCCACGGTCCACTGGAATCCGACCCTGCGGGAACAGCTCTACGGCCCGGGCGCCACCGGCCAACTGGACGGCGAATACCTCGATTCCCTGGAAGGCTACGTGACCGCCAACGTGAACTTCCGCCGCGAGCACTTCGCCCACAGCACCGTCCCGCTCACCTTCACGCTCGACACCCACCGACCGGCCCTCCTCAAAGGACTGGCCGTGTTCGAGTTCACCCGGTGGCTCAGCGAGGACCTCCACCGCATGGGCAAGCTCTGCTTCGCAAACGGTGTCCCTTACCGCTTCTCCTTCCTTTGCCCCTGGCTCGATGTCATGGGCACCGAAACCGACTGGCTGGTCAACGGCCAATACCAGCCCGCATCCCATGCCCAGATGAGCCTCTGGCGCACGCTGGCCGGACGAAAACCTTACCTGCTGCTGATGAACACGGATTACAACCAGTTCGGCACCAATCAGGTCGAACGCTACTTCCAACGCAGTCTCTTCTACGGAATGTTCCCCTCCATGTTCAGCCATAACGCCGCCGAAAACCCCTATTGGCGCAACCCCACCTGGTACGAACGCGACCGCCCCCTGTTCAAACGTTACCTCCCGCTCATCCGGCAAGTCGCCGAAGCCGGCTGGTCACCCGTCACCGGCGCCACCAACAGCGCGCCGTCGGTGCTCATCGAGAAGTATGGCCCGGCGGAGGATGGGACGACCTACTACACATTATTCAACGACGGCACCGGCTACGCCCGGGGCACTTTCACCCTGACCGATGAACCGATCGAAACTCAGACGCTGCTGTCTACCACCGAATTGCTTGGAAATCAGAAGCTTCTATGGACTGGAACCGGCTGGGCCTTCGCCCTGGAACCGCAATCGGTCGCCGTCGTCCGCCTCGATGTCCCGGCACTATTCCGCCGTGTCGAACTCGATCCCTCCGGCCGGCTGCGCCTGCAGGCTGCGGCAGCCGTCGGATCGGCGCATGCCCTCGAATCCTCGACCGACCTGAACTCCTGGGCCACACACTCAACCATTGCCTTTCAGACCTCGCCGATGGATCTGCCGATCGATATCACAACGACTCAGCCCCAAGAGTTCTATCGCCTCCGTCTGGTCACCAACAGATGACTCTTGGCTGTGCGGGCAAGCCCGTTCACCCCATTCTCGTTGCCGAGCCTGGCGCACTGAATCAGGCTGTGCGCGTAACCTCACCAACCCTGTTAAGCATTATGATGCTATCACACCGAACCCAGATCGGCCTGATCGGAGTGCTCGCCGCCGGTGCGCTCACCGCTCAGGAAGTAACCGTCCTTGAGTCTTTCGAGGATGACATCGACGCCGCCAGCCTCATGGACTGGGGCGGCCGACCGCAACTGGATCCACCTGGGGTAACGTTGTCGCAATATACCAAGACCGACGACGCCGATATCCACGTCACGCACGGCCAGAAATCCCTGAAAGTCACCCTCAGCGGCAGCGAATGGTGGAGTGCCGATTTCCGCATCACCCTATCGGAGGAAGCCTCAACGCTCGTGCGCGAAGCGGCTACCACGGGAGACGTCGCCCAGTATGTGTTGCGCTGGGATTTCATTTTCCCGCCCGCGGGCACGACCTCCTGGATGAACAGCCAGATCCAGGGCGGCGACTTCGGTGGCATCTATGACCAAATCGACTCGAACAATGGCAAACTCACGATGTCGATCGCTCTCGACCTGCTCGGACCACTGCCGGAGACTGGGCCGCTCAGCCTGATCTTGGCTCAGAACTTCGACGCCTCGGCGGATCCGTTTGTCAGCCTGGACGTGTACGTCGACAACGTCCGACTCGTGAACACCTACGCCCCCGGGGCCGTCCCCAAAATCTACCCCCTCCAGTCTTTCGAAGATGCCAACAATCCCATCGGCGGCGTCGTGAACTTCACCGGCTGGGGCGGCGGTACCCGCACCACCTATGAACAGTACACCGCAACCGGCCCTGAAGATATCCGGGTGACCGACGGGACGCACTCGCTCCAGGTCAATTACTCGGGCGCCGGCACCTGGGGCTCGGACTGGCTGATCCCGTTCACCGACACCATGCTGGCCGAAGTGCTCAAGCTGGATCTCCCGGCCGAACAACGGCCAACCAGGGAAGAACTGGGCCGCTACACCTTCCGTTTCGATATCATCTACCCCGTGGCGGCCGACATCGGCGCCACCTGGATGAACTCGAGCTACAGCACCCAGGGCGACGGTTTCCCCTGGAGTTCCACCGCCGGTTTCGGCCAGGTCCGGACCTACTCGATCACCCTCGATCAGTTCACCTGGGCGGATTGGACCGACCCCGCACCGTCGCTCATGGTGTTGGCAAACTCGGATTGGGCCGCCACCGGCGGCGTTTGCTGGTGGGATAACTTCGTCCTCATTGACACCGGCGAAGCCAGCAGGACCGTCCCCGCCCCCGAAATCACCGGCCACGCCTACGCCGACGGCCAGATGACCGTCTCCTGGAAGTCCGTTGCCGGCGGCAAATACTCGGTCGAACGTAAGGCCGATCTCGCCGGCACCTGGACGGCTATCGCCGAGAATCTCACCGCCGCAGCCGCCACCTCCAGCTATACCGACGAGTCGGCCCCCGTCGGCCAGGCCTTCTATCGCGTCGTCGGCTTTGCGCGGCCCGCGTTGTTCGAGACCAGCTTCGAGCCCGGCGAAGACCCCAGCGGCTGGAGCGAAGTGATCTCCATGGGCCAGACCCAATGGGAAGTCGGCGCTCCCACCACCGGCCCCGGCAGCGCCCGCACCGGCGTGAATGTGCTGGCCACCAAACTCAGCGGCAACTACGGCCCCGACCAGACGGTCGCCTATCGCAGCCCGATCGTCGATCTCACGGGAGTCACCGCCGCCACCTTCCAGTTCTACCACTACTACGAGTTCGAACCGGTTGACGATATCAGCGGCGAGGCGTTCGACTGGGGTGAAGTGAACCTGCTCGACGCCACCAGCGGCCAGAACCTCCTGCCCGGCGGTGTCCCGGCCCTCAAGTTCACCGGCGCATTCCGCAACTGGCGGCGCACCAGCTACAACCTGCCGGCCGAAGCCCTCGGCAAGCGCATCCGCCTCGAGTTCAAACTGATCTCCGACGTGTTCAATACCTACCCGGGTTGGTACATCGACGACCTGCGCGTCGACTAATCCCACTCCGGGCGTTGTCCCGGGCTTG
>JAHDYP010000004.1:15877-103720 GCA_023383055.1 Verrucomicrobiota bacterium
CCCGACTCCGAACCCGAGCCCCTTCGACTCCGCCCCTTCGGGGCTTCGCTCGGGGGGTGCGGGGGGGGGGGTGGCCCCGCCACAGAACGGACGCGCGGCGGGGAGCGAGCGCGTGGCGGGGGGAGTGCGGAGCGGGGGGGGGGGTGGTAACCGCCCCCCCGGGGGGCCCTAAAACCCCCCGGGGGGGGGGGGGCGGGGGTTCCCCCCGGGGCGCGTGCCGCGCGCCCCCCCGCGCTCAGGCGCCGGTTCCGCTTAATCGAAGAAGGGGAAAAGCCGTTTCAAACCCGCCCGGTCCGGCTGGTTGCCGTATTCACATACCTCGAACGCTTCAGCATGTTTGACCTTCGCGGCGGCGTCCCCAGGATACCACGCCCCCAACTGCTCCGAATACCGGCTCGCAATCGACTGAAAACGGCGGGCAAAACTCTCGCGCACTTGTGTTTGCCGCGCCTGCCGCGCCGCCGGGTTGCTCTCGGGATATAAGTCGGGGCCGCCATTGGCCCCGCCCTCGGCGAACTGGGAGATCATGACGCCGAGCGCGTCGAGCTTCGGCTCGACCACCGGGTCGATGGCCACGACGATCGAGGGCTCGAACGGCGACGGCTTCTGGAAACGATCGGCGTAATACATGAACACCGGGTTCTTTTTCATCGCCGGCACATCCGGACAAAAGAACGGCACGGTCACCATGTAAGCCGCGTCCTGCATCAACACCCCGGTGTAACGATGGTCCGGATGATAGTCGTTCGGCCGATGGCCCAGCACCAGGTCGGCGTTCCATTGCCGGATCAACCGGACAAACGTCCTTCGATGCTCGAGCGTCGGCTCGAGTTCGCCGTCGTGGATGTCCAGCACCACCCCCTGGATCCCGAGGATTTCATGCGCCTGGTCCACCTCCGCCTTCCGCCGTAACGCCAGCGGCCCGCCCGCCTCCCGCCAGTGGCCGATGTCGCCGTTCGTCACCGAGACGAATAACACGTGATGGCCCCGCCGGGCCCAAAGCGCGCCGCTCCCCCCTGCCTGAATCTCACAATCGTCCGGGTGCGCCCCGAAAGCGATGATGCGCAGTTTGCCATCTTCGGGCGGCATTTCGACGCCCGGTATCTGGCTCCAAACCGGCCCCGTCGCACTCAGCAGCGCGACGAGCACCAGCAGCGGAAAACAACGAGCATGGGTAGTCATAGAGAGAAGTTCCTGGTATGATTTAAACAGGTTCTGGTTGAACCCACTCCTACGCTCCGCCACCCGCTTTGCCAAGCACGTCTTTCCGGCAGGACGATGCAAAATGTCCCTTTCCGCGTCCGACGGGTGTGTTTATCGTGGTTTTTATCGTGGTCGGACCACGACAAGCGGCTCGAATTCAAGTGGTTGCTTTCGTTTCGAAGTCTCCAGGAGGTTCATGGGTCAGTTTATCACCCCGAAAAGGCTCCCATGCTCTTCCCGCAGTACCCAGGCGCCGTCCTCTGCGCTTATCAGAGCGGATTGCCGATTGCGAAGTCGACACTCCATGGCCTCCACAAATTGCTCACTGCCAACCGCCACAGCCTCCGTCCACCTGGCCTGCCGTTCCAGGCAGTCCTTGCGGATTCGTTCCTGAATATCGTGCAGGAAGTGCCTGCGGAATTCCTCGATCGAGGTCGCACCTGATAGTTCGAGCAACCTCTCGATGTCCAGCAGGCGGTTACGCTTCCTCAAACCGATCAACTCTCGGCAACCCGACCACTCCCATTGGCTGGGGTGCGACACCGCGCCACATCTTACCATGTTCAGCTCAACATATTGCAGACATTCCCAAAGGTACCGGCCGGAATCGACCATCGTCACATGGTAGCGCCCCTCCCAGAATGCGCCCGACCGCTGCTTGCGGCGATTGTAGTCACGCGCAAACTCCCCGGCTGCCTGTTGCATCATTGTGGCCACCGCGGTTGTGTCCTCGGCAAAAGCCAACAGGTGGACGTGATTGTGGGTGATGTTGTAGGTCAACAACGCGACGTTGGATTCAAGCAGCGCCTCGCGCAACCGAATGCGGTAGCGCTGTCGGTCGACGGCGAACTTGAAGAGGAACTCCCGATTGTGGCAGCGGTGGGTCAGGTGGTAAGCGAAGCCCGGAACGATATACCGATTAGCCCTTGGCATGCGGGGAGGATGCACGAACCGGAGCAAGACGACAGCTCAAAAAACGGGCCAGGAAAGCGAGCCATAGTGTGCTCCTTGGCTCGAGGACCTCGGCAAGTAATTCGAGTAGAGCACTTTACCGTGGTCCGACCACAACCGAACCACGACCGAACCGGCGACCGGCACGACCGAGCCGGCAGGACGCCCGCCCTGCTTGGGCCGGGGATCCCGCGACGCTCGGATCTTGTGGGCGGTCACTCCACAGTCAGCGGCCGGCCATTGTCACGGGCCGATAGTCGCAGCAGGAACGGCGCGGCACGGCGCGCCCACTCGTCCGGCGCGGGATACGATTCCGCTGCGCCGCCAAAGCAGCTCCGCAACATGTCGGTGTCAATGATACCCGGGTTCAAAGGAATTGCCGTGCCCGCGTTCATGCGGGCGCCAGATTAGCCGGCGGACTTCGCGGAGGCGAGTCCCAGCGTTCCGCCCCCGTTTCGCGGATCTTGCTTTATCCGTGCTGCCCGAACGGTTAAGCTGATCCGGTGATCGAGCCCGGCCGTCAGGTGCCACACCCGCGCACAAGTGTGCTGACCCGTAAATTCCGATACCGTCGTTGCGCTCGAATGAGTCGCTTTCGAGGCGGGACCAGGGGGCATAGGCCTGGCACTCTGTGACTGAGGAGCAACCATGCCGGCGGCTCATTCCGGCGCAACCCGCTGGTCGGCGGTTGTTTTTCGCCCCTGCGGCGTTGATCGGGGTGCTGTCGCTGTGGATTCTGGTCGCCGCAGCGGAGGATTCGGAACTGCCCGCGGCTCCGCGGGCATCCGCCTTACGGCAAGACGGCATCCTTCCCGACTGGTTGGGGATGCGGCTGTCCGGAGGGCTCGCCTGGCTGAGGAACACCCGCTTCGACCTCACCCTGGCGGCCGAGTCTCTGCAGCCGGCCCGAGGCACGATGTTGCTGCAGCCATCGCTCCGGCTCGAACGATCGCCTTCATCCGATTCCACGTCCGACGAGGCGACCCAATTCACCGTCAGCGTCGGAGCAGTCCGTTACCTGGGAACCCAACTCTCGAAGGTTGAAGCCACCGGCGAAATCCGTCGAGATCGAGCCTGGACGGAAGGCCAAGCCCAACTGAGCGGCGAAACGTTCGGGTTCCGGTTCGACCTCGCGCCGACGAACGCCTCCGCCTCCGGCGTCGAAGTTGCCAGCGCATTTACCGGCGCTTTCGCCATTCGTGACCTGCGGTTCCGCGACTTCGCGCCGCCGGCGGAACTGGCGGCGGGAGCATCCTTCCGGATCAGCGGCGCGCTCGACCTAACGGGACATTACCGGCTCTCCCCAGGCAAACGACTCGACCTGCAACCCGAGCTGGATCTGGCCCTCGAACGCATCGAATGGCCGGAACAAAAGCTGACGGTCGAAGGCGTCCAGGGAAGGCTCTCGGGAAAATGGCCCGCCCCCACGAACGCGCCGACCGACCGCGAACTCCGGATCGACCGCATCCGCTACGGAGATTACGAGGCGACCGACTTGCGATGGCGCGTCGTCCGGCTCGATGAGCGCCAACTCGAGCTCGAGTTGAAAACCGCCCGGGTGCTGGACGGCACGGTTCGTGTCCCCGCCTTCCGTTGGGAACTGGGGTCGGACCGGCTGGACGCCGCCGTCGAACTCGAGCAAGTCAGCCTCGCCAGGCTGGCGGAACTCGTGCCCCGGTTCGCCGGCTCGATCGAAGGCGCCGTGAACGGACGGGTGCCGATCCGGATCGCCGGCGGGCGTTTATCCGTCGGCGAAGCGACCTTGCGGCTCGAGCGGAGCCGTCCGGCCCGGCTTCGGTACCCGGCGGACGGCCTGTTGACCAAAGATGTCCCGCCGGGCTCGGAACGATACCGGCAACTTGAGTTGATCGAGGACGCGCTGGCCGACCTGCGCCTGACGGAACTGATCATTCAACTGCATTCCCCGGAGCACCCGGAAACGCCGGTCCGGCTGCGGCTCGAGGGCACGTTCAGTTCGGCCGATGCCGTCATCCCGGTGAATTTCAATTTGAACCTTAACGGCGACGTCGACCAGGTGCTTGAGCTGCTGAGCCGCGGCGACCTCGAATTTTCTCTGTGATTTAAATCCGCGCGCCGTTCGTCTAAAGTCCGGAAATGACAATCCTATGAAACGGATCTTACCGCTCCTGGCCCTGACGGTCGCACTCACCGGCTGCATCCGGCTGAAGACCGAACCGATCCGGGTCGAGCCGATCGAAATCACCATGAACGTCAATCTGCGCGTGGTGCAGGAAGTGACCGATTTCTTCGAGGAACTGGATGCGCGTTCGACGGTCATGACCCCCCTGCCCGCGGATAACCCTGAACCGAACGAGAAATAACATGTTAAAGCTCCTGACCCTCCTCCTCCCCTGCCTGCTCTGTCTGTCCGCCCCGGCGTTGGCCGCCCAGGATCAGAGCCCCGAAGCGATCCGCAAACGCATGGAAGCCAACCTGCCCAGGATCGATGCCCTCAAAAAGGCCGGCAAAGTCGGCGAGACCAACCGGGCCTACCTCGAAGCCCGCGCCCCACTCGAAGCGGCCG
Source organism: Verrucomicrobiota bacterium (assembly GCA_023383055.1). Lineage (GTDB taxonomy): Bacteria > Verrucomicrobiota > Verrucomicrobiia > Limisphaerales > JAHDYP01 > JAHDYP01. Next base: position 20,577 of record JAHDYP010000004.1, read on the forward strand.
ACAAGGAGTTGGTCAAGATCGAGAATGCCGACCGCAAGGCGGTTTACGAAAGCCTCGCCCAGCGCGCCCAGGCCAGCCTCGAACAGATCGAGCGCACGCGCGCCGAGCAGATCCGCCGGCGATCGACCCCCGGCGTCTGGCTCCAGGACGCAAAAGGCAAATGGTACCGGAAGTAGCCAGCCAAATCACCCCGAGGCGCTCGCATGCCCGCGACCCTTTTGGACTGCGCCGGCAAAGCCCGCCTCACGGGCGTCGACGGCGCTTTGGCTTCATTCCTCAACGCACCGCATCGCTAATCACTTTCCTGGCCACGACGATCCCGTGCATCCCTTCGTCGCGCCGCGCCACACCAAACTCACCGAAGCCCGCCGCTGCCAGGTCCTCACGCAACTCATCGACGGTAAAAGTGCCGCCGCCTTCGGTCGCCACCAGCATGTTCACGGCGAACAACGCCCCCGCCACCGGCCGGATCCGATCCGGTTCCATCAACACCTCCCGGATCGCGAGCCGTCCCCCGGGCCGCAGCGCGGCCTGGATCTTGGCAAACAGGGCGCGGTTCTGCGCCCGCGAATTCTGATGCGCAATCGCGCTCAGCCAGGCGAAATCGGCGCCGGCCGGCAACGCGTCGGTCATGAAGTTGGCCCCCACCAACCGCACCCGATCCAACAGCCCGGCACCCCCGAGCCGCTCGCGAGCCAAAGGAATGACCGGCGGCAGATCCAGTAAGGTGGCGGTCGCGGCGGGACAAGCGCTCAGGAAGGCAATGGTCCACGTGCCGGACGCGCCGCCGATATCCAGCAGATGCTCGAAGGCCAGCGGCTGCAGTGCCTCGAGAATCCGGTTCGCCACCGGCCCACTCAGGTTGTCCATGCCACCGATGAAAGCGGCCCGGTCTCCCGTCTCACCGCGGACGCTGGGCAGCCGGTCGGGCGGGTGGCCGGTCTTCACGGCGCGCGCCAGGTGCGCCCAGTTCCTCAGGCAATTGGCGTGATGCTGCGTGATCGCCAGCAGGCCGTCCGGACCGTTCCCCGTCAGCGCGGGCGCCACGCCGTCGGCGAGGGCGTAACGATCACCCTCCTTCTTCAAGAGCGCGAGGGCGGCCAGCGCGTCGAGCAGGATCACCAGCCCGCGCAGATCACAAGCCAGGCGTTCCGCCAGGACCGCCGCGGTGACGGCACCGCCGGCCAGCGCGGGAAACAATTCCAGTTCCGCGGCGGCATTGAGGATCGCCGCCGCCTGGTAGCTGCGACTCAAGGCCTGCAACTCGGCAGCCGTCCAGGTCCGGCCAGTTCCAACGGTCATGCTCATTCGGGTTTGAGGTGGAGGGTGTGCGACACCGGCCGAAACTCGCCACGGATGGCCGCGACCAGCGGTTGGCGGACGCGCTCCGTCAGTTGCGCGGTCGTCTCGAGGTCGGTCCGGCCTTCGGGACCGTGGAACAGCTCCTTGATCTGCCGGGTCTCGTAAGCCTGCTTGCGCGCGACGGCCTCATCCACGCGACGGAAAGCGGCCGTGAACGGGTTCGTTTGAAAATCGTCGGCGAGATTCACCCCCGCCTCGAGCGCGGACGCGGGATAGACGTGACTCTGCTCGCCCCAGGTGATGCGGTACTGTTCGGCCCGCGGATGCTCCAGGCGCAGCACAAAGCGGTTCAGCTCGCGGTTGAACGGCACCACCGCCATCCCGGAGCGAATGCTCCCATCCTGGTCGGCCGGCCCCGCGGCGCAGAACGGATAGCGGGCGCTTTCCAGGTCGATCCGTTCCGCCGTGGCTGACAAGACCCGGTGACCAGCCGTAGTCGTGGCGGTGCCCGATTCGAGATCCAGGGTGACGGTGCCGATTTCTCCGTTGAGCCCGAGCGCTTTGAGGAAGGCGTAGGCCATGACCAACTGCCCCGCCCAGTCCGGATGCACCCCGTCCTTGCCGGTGATCATGTAATCCGTACCCCATCGCTGCTGCGCCTGGTAACCACCCACCAGCATCGGCAGATATACGTCCGCGAACCCGACTTGCTCCTGTTGCGCCAACGTCACATCGATGTTCCGCAGCTCCAACAGCCCCAAGTTCAGATCGGTCACGGTCCCTTTGGCCTCCTGAACCCAGTGCGGCATCTTGCCAACGGTGCCGGGAGCGCCTTGGATCACGCGCACCCCGTGGGCCTTGAACGCGCGGATGACGGCTTCAGAACTGGCCCGGTATTCACGCCGGATTTCCTCGGTCGAGGGCTGGTACCGATGATCGTTCATCCCATAACAAGTCGTCGCGATCGTCGGACCAAACCGCAGCACGTCGTTCGTCATCCGCGCCAGAAACCCGGGCGCGCGTTCGCCGCTCCAGCCGAACTGTCGCACCTCGACCCCCAACTCCGGCGCGCAAACAGCCAGGTAGGTCTCGATAATCCGCGAATACATCTTCTGTTCGGTGATCGAGTCCCCGCAGATCGCGAGCCGATCGCCGGGCCGCAACCACAAGCCGTCGGCCGCGGGCGCGCGCAACGGCTTGAACACCGCGAAATAAGAGTCTGTTGGCAGCGACTCGAACTCGGCCGCTTCCGTCCGGATCAGGCAGGTGAGGCTCAGGACCAGTGAAAGGCAATGACGCATGGCCGGCAGGATAAAGCAGAATCCACTTCCTCGAAAGCGACAAAACCAGTCATCCAGGGATAGCCGGTGATTGACCTGCTGTTCCATCCCCGGGATTTCTCCGGATCTCTGATCTCCGGGAACCACGGATTCTCGTCTCGCCAAGAGACCGGCCGTGTGTATATTCTGCCGGTCATGACCAAGTCGAAGTTGCAGTGGTGGATCGGCTTTTCCAGCGCCGTGGTGTTCATGGCGTGCGCTGGCATCGCGCAGGGAGCCGACAAAAAAATCGTTCTGGTGGCAGGCGGACGGAGTCACGGTCCGGGCGATCATGAGCATCGCGCGGGCATGTTGCTGCTGGCGAAATGTCTGAACCAGGTGCCAGGCATTCAGACCGTCGTCGTCTCGAACGGCTGGCCGGCCGATCCCAAAGTGTTCGAGGGCGCGGCGGCCATCGCGCTCTATTCAGACGGGGGCGGCGGGCATCCGTTCATCCAGGGCGACCGGCTCGGGGTCATCGACGAACTGGCGAAGAACGGGGTGGGCCTGGGCATGATCCATTACGCGGTCGAAGTGCCGAAGGAAAAGGGCGGCACGGAGTTCCTCAACTGGATTGGCGGCTACTTCGAGATGCATTGGTCGGTCAACCCCCATTGGCGGGCGGACTTCACCTCGCTGCCACAGCACCCGGTAACGCGGGGGGTGAGCCCGTTCCAAATGCAGGATGAGTGGTACTATCACATGCGTTTTACGCCGGACCTGAAGGGTGTCACCCCCATCCTCTCGGCGCTGCCGCCCGCCAACACCCTCGATCGTCCCGACGGCCCGCACAGCAACAATCCGCATGTGCGCAAGGCGGTGCTGGAGAACAAGGAACCGCAACATGTGATGTGGGTCTATGACCGGCCGGACGGCGGACGGGGCTTCGGCTTCACCGGCGGCCATTTCCACACGGAATGGGCCGACGAGAATTTCCGCCGGGTGGTGCTGAACGCGCTGCTCTGGATCGCCAAAGCCGAAGTGCCACCCAACGGGGTGAAGTCCACCCTCGCGACGGCTGAACTCCAGGCGAACCTGGATATCAAGGGGCGTTAGCCGGCCCGGTCCCGAGAAGTTGAACCGAACCGATTGAAGCATGAAAAGAGCATCGAACCTTCGTCTGTTGGCAGGCGTGATCCTGTTGGGCCTGGCCTGGACCGGCTGGGCGGCCGACCGGAAACTGGTAATCGTGGCGGGCAAACCGAGTCATCCGCCCCTGATGCACGAGTTCAATGCCGGCTGCATCCTGCTCCACAAACGTCTACAGGGTGTGCCGGGACTCGAAGTCCGCTTGCACTTGAACGGATGGCCGGCTGACGCCAAGGCCTTTGATGGAGCCGACGCCGTGTTTCTTTACATGGACGGTGGCGGCGGGCACCCGGCGATCCAGCCGGAAAACCTCAAGTTGCTGGGCGACCTGGCCAAACGCGGCGTCGGCCTCGGCTGCGCGCATTTCGCGGTCGAAGTGCCGGCCGACCGTGGCGGCGCGGAATTCAAGGAGTGGATCGGCGGGCACTACGAACATCTGTATTCGTGCAACCCGATCTTCGACGCGGAATTCAAATCGTTTCCCGAACACCCCATCACCCGCGGGGTCCGCGCCTTTACGATCAAGGACGAGTGGTATTTCAACATGCGGTTCCGGCCGGACATGGCTCGAATCACCCCCATCCTGGTGACCGTGCCGTCGGATGATGTCCGCGACGGTCCGTATGTCTATCCGCAGGGGCCCTATCCCCACATCGTGGCCGCCAAAGGCCGCGAGGAAATCATGATGTGGGCGGTCGAACGCGCCGATGGCGGGCGCGGCTTCGGCTTCACCGGCGGCCATTTCCACGTGAACTGGGCCCACGACGACTTCCGCAAGGTGGTCCTCAACTCCCTCCTCTGGCTGGCCAAGGTCGAGGTCCCCGACCACGGCTTCGATTCCGCCAAAGTCACCGACGAAGAACTGCTTGAAAACCTCGATCCCAAGGGCGGGCCGAAGCCGACCCTCAGATCGGCGGCCGACCGGGACGACACCCACGCGTGCTGCGAGCCGCTGGTCTTGCCGCGGGAAATGTTGGCCTGGCTCGGCATGCCGTATTGACCTCAACCTCCGGGGCGCGGCCGGATCGAAAATGAACAGCGCCTCATGAACTCTGACCGAGCCCGTCCGTCACCACTCAAGTCGTGGCGTGCGCTCATGGGCCTGTCGATCGCCCTGGTGCTCCTGCCGGAGCTCGGCACGCTCGAAGCCCAGCGCATCCAGTGGACGCTGAAATCAAGCCGCCGCGGCGACTTGCCGCCACCCGGCGAATCAACCCAGCAGACCGCCGCCATCGTCGGCGATTTCAATGGCGATGGCCTCATCGATTTCGTGATCGGTTGCCGGCAGACGGCGCCCGCCCTGATCTGGTACCGGCGCAAGGCCGACGGCTGGGATCGGATCGTGATCGAACCCGAATACCTGACCATCGAGGCGGGCGGCGCGGTCGCGGACATCGACGGCGACGGTGACCTCGACCTGGTGGCCGGCGGCGATTACCAGAGCAACCAGCTCTGGTGGTGGGAGAATCCCTCGCCGCAGTTCGATCCCAACGTTCCCTGGAAGCGGCGCACGATCAAAAAAGACGGCAAAACCCAGCATCACGACCAGGTGTTCGGCGATTTCCTCGGCCGGGGCAAACCCCAGCTCGCCTTCTGGAATCAACAGGCCAAAACCATCTTCCTCGCCGAAATCCCGCCCAACCCGCGCGAACTCGACGCCTGGCCGCTCATCCCGGTTTATTCGGGTGAAGCCGGCGAAGGCAGCCGGGACACGTTCAAATACCCCGAGGGCATGTCCGCCTGCGACATCGACGCCGACGGCCAGGTCGATCTCCTCGCCGGCAATACCTGGTTCAAGCACCTCGGCGATGGCAAATTCAAACCGACGCGCATCGCCGAAATCGGCGGGCTCATCCAAGCCGCCCATTTCAAGCCCGGCAAATATCCCCAGATCGTCATCGCCCCGGGCGACGGCACCGGCCCGCTCCGCTTCTACGAATGCCAGGGCGATCCCACCAACCCCGACGACTGGAAAGGCCGGGATCTGCTCGACCGTCCCGTGGTTCACGGACATTCACTCCAGGTGGGCGACATCAACGGCGACCAACGCCTCGACCTCTTCGTCGCTGAAATGGCCCAATGGTCCGGCAGGAACCACCCGCCAGACAATCCCGATGCCCGCGCGTGGATCCTCTTCGGGCTCGGCAACGGTCAATTCCTGAAAACCGTCTTCCTCCAGCGCGAAGGCTGGCATGAAGCCCGACTGGTCGACCTGGACGGCGACGGGGATCTCGATCTCTTGAACAAGCCGTACACGTGGGATACCCCGCGCATCGACATCTGGCTCCAAAACGGCACCGGCCCGCTCAAGGGTCGATAGCTTCACCACGATATAACCCGCACATCACTTGTGCGGTCGTGGTCATAGCTGCGCCAGGATCACCACGTAATTCTTCCCGTAATGCCGGGCGCACTTGGGACAAGTCGTGTAATACATCAGCAGTTTCCGGATCTTCTGCCCCCGGCCTTCCATCCACTCGGCCATTTGCCGGCACCAATTGCCCGTCTCCTTGAACGGGCCCTCGAAGACTTTGGAAACGTAGCGGCCGCTCAGCCGGGCCATTTCCGCGCCGGCCACCTCCTTCGCCACCTCGATATACAAATCCATGTTCCACCTCGAGATATGGTCCGACAGCATGATCGGCGGCGCCGGCGGGAAGGCGTCGGCCACACCCATCTGCTCCATGAGACGCGTCACCACGCGCCCGAAACCCAGCGGCATATACCAAAGGCAACGCACCCGGCCTCTGACGAAGAGCTTCTCTTCCCATTGGAATTCGCGTCCATCCCAGGGCGCGGGCTCGAATCGAGAACAACAACCGGTCTCTGAAGGATAGGGATTGTTCATGGAAACGTGGAATTCAACGGCAGCCTACTCCGGATTCACCCCCCGTAAAGGCCGGAGTTTACGGCCCGCCCCCCCTTCAGGCATAGTCCCCTGCGTCATGCGCTCGTCTCTCCTCGGGATCGTCGCCGCCGCCTGGCTCGGCACGTCGCACGCCGATGCCCCGCCGCCCAACGCCCCCGCCAACCCGCCACCCGCCACCGGGTCCCTGGCGCGCAATTTCACCGTCTTGCCCGGATTCCAAATCGACGGGGTTTACCGCGTGCCAAGCGAGCAGGGTTCCTGGGTGTCGATGACCCTGGACCCCAAAGGGCGCATCATCACGTCGGATCAATTTGGGAAACTGTATCGCGTCAGCTTGTCGCCGACCCATGCGCCACCGAAGGTAGAGGCCCTCGACCTCGAGGTGGGCAGCGCGCAGGGCTTGCTTTACGCCTTCGACAGCCTCTACGTGGTGGTGAATCGGAAGCGCGAAGGACCGGACCAACCGGGCTCCGGCTTGTATCGGGCCCGTGCCGTTCAGGGCGGCGACCAGTTCGAACCCGCGCGACTGCTGCGCGAATTCGACGGCGACGGCGAACACGGTCCCCATGCGGTGGTCGCCGGCCCGGACGGGCGCTCGCTGTTCGTGCTCGGGGGTAATGCGTCGCCATTGCCGAACCCGGAACGATCGCTGGTCCCGCGGCGTTGGGGCGAGGACGGTCTGTTGCCGCGGTTGGGACAGACGGACGGTTTGTTTCAACCGAACCGCCCCGGGGGTTGGATTGTCCGGACGGATCCCGAGGGACATCTGTTCGAATTGGTGGCCATCGGACTCCGGAACCCCTATGACCTGGCCTTCAACGCCGCCGCCGAATTGTTCACGTTCGACTCGGACATGGAATGGGACATGGGTACCCCCTGGTATCGGCCCACCCGCGTGCTGCACGTCACCAGCGGCGTCGATTTCGGCTGGCGCACCGGCAGCCACAAATGGCCCGACTACTACCCCGACAGCCTGCCACCGGTGGTGGATGTCGGACCGAGCTCGCCCACCGGCATGGTCTTTGGCTACGGGTCGCGCTTCCCGGCCCAATTCCAGACGGCGCTGTTCCTGGCGGACTGGAGCTATGGAAAAATCTACGCGCTTCAGCTCGAGCCTCACGGCTCGACTTACGGCGGGCAGTTCGTGCAATTCCTCGCCGGCACTCCCATGGCCATCACGGACCTGCTGATCCATCCGGGCGACGGCGCGCTCTACTTCATCGTGGGCGGCCGTGGCACCTCTTCCGCCCTCTACCGCGTCCGTTACCGCGGGCCGGAAAACACGCAGCCCGTTCCGCTCACAACCACGGCGGGCAGCGGATCGCGGGCGGAACGGCATCGCCTCGAGTCCTACCATGGTCGCGTGGACCCGGAAGCGATCGTGGTGGCATGGCCCTATCTCGATCATCGCGATCCCGCCCTGCGCGCGGCGGCACGCATTGCGATCGAACACCAGCCCACCGCCAGCTGGCAGGAACGGGCACTGTCCGACCCACAACCGCGCGGACGAACCGCCGCTTTGATCGCGCTGGCCCGCTGCGGCGAACCCGCCTTGCAGCCACAAATCGTTCGGTCGCTGACTCAGATCGCGTGGGACAGCTTGAGCGCGCCCGAGCAAGTGGACTTGCTCCGGGCGTTTGCCCTGACCTTCATCCGCATGGGCCCGCCGCTCACCGCCACGCGGGAGTTGGCCCTCAGTTATCTCGATCCCCGCTATCCCGCCGGCACGTTCGAGGTGAATCGCGAACTGTGCCCCCTCCTGATCCACCTCGGAGCTCCAGGCGTGGTGGGCCGAACCCTGGTCCTGGTGGATGGTTCCCTGGTGCAGGAAGAGCAACTCCACTACGCCCTCTGCCTGCGAACGGCCGGCCCGGCCCTGTGGTCGGTCGACGAGAGTAAAATGTTCTTCGGCTGGTTGAACCGTACCGCCGCCAGCCGCGGCGGCGTGACTTTCCCCGAGTATCTCCGCCAGATCCGGCTCGACACCGTCAACCGTTTGAGCCCGACCAGCCTTGCGGCCCTGGGCGATTCGATTATCGAACCGGCCCCCACCGATCCCTACGCGGAGCTGAAATCACGGCCGTTCGTAAGGGCATGGACGGTCAACGGCCTGCTGCCCGCCCTGGAACATTTGAAGACCACCCCGAACCTGGAGATCGGCCGGCAGATCTTCGCTGAGGCGATGTGCAGCCGCTGTCACCGCGTCAACCGCAGCGGCGGTATTACCGGGCCGGATCTGACGGGCGTAACCCGACGGTTCGACCTCCAGGCCTTGCTCGAAGCCGTCCTCGAACCGAGCCGAGTCGTGTCAGATCAGTACAGCACCGTCGAAATCATCACCCGGGACGGCGACACCATCATCGGTCGCATCGCGGATTTGAACGACGATTACATCCAGGTGCTGACCGACCTGATCAACCCGGCCGCGTTCCGCCGCATCCCCCACCCGGAGATCGCGGACATCGTTCCTTCGCGGTTGTCGATGATGCCTACCGGATTGCTCGACCATTTCACCGAAACCGAAATCCGCGATCTCATCGCATACCTCGAATCCGCCGGACGTTGAACCGCATTGCGCCCCGGCTGAAGTACCCATCCACCCAGGCGCAAGCTGGTAGGGATGCGCTCCCGTCTTCGCCGCGCTTCGCCGAGGCAAGCCCGCGCGTTCCCTGGAACCTCATTCCCAATCCCCTTGTCAAATCCCTCCGCAGAACGTCTTCCTCAACGTATGCCACGGGCCCGATAGAGATGCACCGCGTAGGGTTCAAAGACATCGGAAAACTGGCCGTTCCGCACCGGAATCGAGCGTGATTCATCCAGCACCTCCGCCACCGCCGCGCCGGAGATTCCCGGCAACCGGAACGTGACCTCCGCCCGCTCCGGGCGCATCGCGACCGCAAACAGCCAGGTCGCCTCGCCCTGCCGCTTTACCATGCACGCCACCGGGACCTCCGCCGGCACCACGTTCACAGTCACCGCGTCGGTCAGGCTCGGGCTGTTCAAGACCGGGGCGAGCTGTTGAATCTGCCGGTTGATGCGGGTGACCGCTTCGAGCATCTCGGGATCGTCGAGGAGCGCGGCCTCCCGGAACGTCGGCTGAAACTGGTGAACGAAATAAATGAGACCCTGGGAGCCGTGGATCAAGGACATCCAGACCTCCGTGCGCACCTGGTCGGGAGTCGGCTTGACCTCGGTATTGCTGATGCGCGTGCACTCGATGCAATTCCAGACAAGCTGATCCGGCCCGGCCCAGCCCCGCAGTCGTTCCACCCCCCGAGCCACAAACTCGAGCTTCCCCGCCACCTCCGGATGCGGATGCACCGCCGGGTAAATGTCGAACGATAAAATGTCCGCTCCCCGCACATACTCGGGATAATCCTCGGGATGATTGCGCCGCACGCCGCGTCCGATCCAGTTATCCCACGCCACCCCCTGGCCCAGGTTGAGCAGGATCGGCCGCGTGGGATCCGCGGCGCGCAGCTTGTGGTAGTCGGCGACAATGGTGGCCGGGGCGATGGGCGGTCCATACCCGCGGCCTTCGCCCAGTGACTGCGCATTGTCCGGTTCGTCGTCGTGCATCCAGCCGACGATCGTCGGATGGTTGGTGTGCGCCAGGCCAGTGGCGTTCTGGTGGCAGATGACGGACATGCCCGCCTGGCGCAGCGTTTCGAGCTGGCTCGCGGTCGGGCCGCGCCAGAGGCCGACATAGAGATTGATGCCAGCCGCCTTGAACCGCTCCGCGTTATCCGGATTCTGGAGCCAGACAGCGATGGGAAAGAAGTCGGGGTCGGCGGACGGCCCGTGCGTCCAACGACCGTACGAACCGGCCGCCTGCGCGACGATCGCGCTCAGGCACAGCAGCATGACGTTCAACGCCGGACGATTACGTGGGATCGAAGCACTGAGGATCATGCCTGCATTTCGCATCGAGCCACCCCGCCGGTCAAGTCCGGGAGTCGGACAGTCAGACGTTCAACCCGCCCTTTCCTTGCGGCCTTGTGGTAACTCGGCCCTCCATATGAAGCGTCTGGAGGGACGAGCTTCTGCGAGCCCGTCGTAGTATGGGTGAATGCTAACCGACAAACGGTCCGGTCCCGGACGGCTTGACTCCAGGCAGGCTTCCTCTGACCCTTGCGCAGGGCCGCTTACGGCCGGATTAACCTGTGAACCCAATCGCCCGCGTCACCCTCGAAATCGCGCTTCGCAAGGAGTTCGATTATCTCGTGCCGACCGAACTGGCCGGCCGGATCGAGGTGGGCACCCGGGTCCGGGTGCCGTTTGGCGCGCGGCAGGTGCTGGGGACGGTGACGGCGCTGGTCGAGAGTTCGCCGCACGCCAACCTGAAATCGATTGTGAAGCTCATCGGTCGGCCGGCGTTGATCACGCCCAACGTGCTGGCCCTGGCCCGGTGGATGGCGGGGTACTACTGTTGCCCGGTCGAGGTGGCCCTGCGGAGTGTCCTGCCCGAGGCGGTCCGCAAGGAGGAAGCCGGCTGGCGCGAGCGATTATTCGCCCATGCGCTGCCGGTCCAGGGCGACTTGCCCAAACTGACCAAACGCCAACTCGAAGTGTGGAACCTCATCGAGGAATGGCGGGAACTGCCGCTGCAGGAGTTGCTGGTGCTGGCGGAAACCACGGCCGAAACCGTGCGTCGCCTCGAAGACAAAGGCCTGGTTCACGTCGGACCCCGCATCTCCGAACGGGATCCGTATGCGCGCGAGCTGATCCTGCCTTCGCAGGCGTTGCCACTGAACGCGGAGCAGGCGGTTGCCTTGGGCCGCATCACGACGGCGCTGGACGGGCAACTCGTTTCGCCGGCGCCGGCCGCCTTCCTGTTGCATGGCGTGACGGGCAGCGGCAAGACGGAGGTCTATCTCCAGGCCATCGCCCACACCCTGCGGCAAGGGAAAGGCGCCATCGTCCTGGTACCTGAAATCTCCCTGACCCCCCAGACCGTCGAGCGGTTCAAGGCCCGTTTCTGCTCCGGACCGCTCCAGACGCTGGTGGCGGTGTTGCACAGCCACCTGTCCAGCGGCGAGCGCCACGATGAATGGCACAAGATCCGCCAGGGCCGGGCCCGCATCGTCGTCGGCGCCCGCTCCGCCGTGTTTGCGCCGGTCGAACCCCTCGGGCTTATCGTCGTCGACGAGGAACACGAACATTCCTACAAACAGGAAGAGGCGCCGCGTTATCATGCCCGCGACCTCGCGGTCATCCGCGGCCGGTTCGAGCATGCCGTGGTCGTCCTCGGTTCGGCCACTCCCGCCCTCGAAAGCTATCACAACGCGCTCCACGGGAAATACACGCTGCTCGAACTCCCCCAACGCGCCGATGACAAGACGATGCCACTCGTCCGCGTGATCGACATGCGGCAGGAAGCGCGCAAGGACAAGGGCACCCCGATCCTTTCCCAAAAGCTAAGGGACGAGATCATGAACCGGCTCGAGCGCAAGGAACAGGTCATGTTGTTCCTGAACCGCCGCGGCTATGCCTCCTCCCTCCAATGCCCCGTCTGCGGTTACGTCGCCCAATGCCCCAACTGCAGCGTCGCCCTCACCTACCACCGCGGCGACCAACGCTTGCTCTGTCATATCTGCGGCCATGCCACCCGCGCGCCGAATGAATGCCCGGACCCCAAATGCCGGAACCCGGCGATTCGCTATGCCGGCCTCGGCACGGAACGGGTCGAGGAGACTTTGACCAAGTTGTTCCCCCGCGCCCGCATCCGGCGCATGGACTCCGACACGCTCAAGCGCAAGGAGGATTACCGGCGGATCCTCGGCGACTTTCGCACCGGGCGGATCGACATCCTCCTGGGGACCCAGATGATCGCCAAAGGCCTCCACTTTCCCAATGTCACGCTGGTCGGAATCATCTATGCCGATCTGAGCCTGCACCAGCCGGATTTCCGCGCCGGCGAGCGGACGTTCCAATTGCTGACCCAGGTCGCGGGTCGCGCCGGGCGCGGGGACGTCGAAGGCGAGGTGGTCGTGCAGGCGTTCTCCCCTTTTCATCCCGCGATTCAATACGCGCGCCGGCACGATTTCCTCGGCTTTTACGAACAGGAGATCGAGTTCCGCGAGCAGCTCAAGTACCCACCCAGCTCCCGCGTGGCCCTGCTGACCCTGAAAGGGCGAAACGAAGACAAGGTGCGCTTCTCGGCCGAGCATCTCCGCAAGGAACTCGAACGTCGGCTGGCTGCCATCAAGGGCCTCGTGATCGCCGGCCCCGCCCCCGCGCCCTTGCTCCGGGCGGAGACCTTCTACCGTCACCAGATCATGCTGCGCGCCCGGCAGATGCCCCCGCTCAGCCGCGAACTAACCCGGTTGCTCGAGGAACTGACGCTGCCCGAGGATGTGACCCTTACGGTGGATGTCGATCCCATGAACCTTGGTTGAGCGAGCTCACCACCCAGATGCCGACTCGACTTCGGCAACGGCAATTGGTATCGCTGGTTCCATGGCCAACCCCGACGAAGTGACCCACGCTCCCGCCATCGGCCCGGCATCGACCCAGACTCGGCGCGCGGGCTCACTCAAGACCGGCGCCGGATTCCGGCTGGTCGGCCAACGCACCTCGGCTGTCGCGGCGACCGTGTGGCTCGCAGCAACCGCCCTCGGCGCCTCACCGTCCTGGACGGAGCTTCTGCAGCGGTCTGACGACTGGCACCGCGGAACCGCAGGTCGGCTTGCCACGGAACACGTGCTCGCCTGGCAGACGGCGGCGGGCGATTGGCCCAAGAATGTCGATACCACCGGCCCCGTCATCGACCCGAAGAACGAATACCGCGGCACTTTCGATAACGGCGCCACCACCCGTGAGCTGCGGTTCCTGGCCCGCGCGTACGTGGCGACCGGCGAAGACCGCGCGCGCCAGGCCGTGGTGCGCGGACTCGACCACGTGCTCTCAGCACAGTATTCCAACGGCGGCTGGCCCCAATCTTATCCCCCGGGACCGGGCTACGCCCGCCACATCACGTTCAACGACGATACCATGGTGCGCCTGCTCGAGTTGGTGCGGGATGTCGCCACGCGCGATGACTGGGCCTGGGTGGGAGAGGCTCACCGGCAGCGCGCCCGCGTCGCCTTCGACCGCGGAGTGCAGTGTATCCTCAAATGCCAGATCCGCTCCGGTGGACGACTCACCGCCTGGTGCGCCCAGCACGACGAACTGACCCTGGAACCGCGACCGGCACGCAGCTACGAACTGGTCTCTCTCAGTGGCGCCGAAAGCGCGCGGATCCTGCGCTTTCTCATGAACCTGGAACCGCCCAGCCCCGAACTGGCCACCGCCATCGAAGCCGGAGCATCCTGGTTCGAGGCGGTGAAACTGACCGGCATCCGCGTCGAACAGGTGGCCAACGATCGCGTCGTCAAACCCGACACCACCGCACCACCGCTCTGGGCAAGGTTCTATGAACTCGAGACGCATCGGCCCATCTTCACCGGGCGCGACGGCGTCAAACGCTATACGCTGGCCGAGATCGAACGTGAGCGCCGGAATGGCTACGCCTGGTACGGCACCTGGGGCGAAAGCGTGGCTCGCGATTACCAGGCCTGGCGGGCACGATATGGATCCATCAAACCCACGACCTCCTCTCTCGACGCTGATCAACCACCGTCCCGCGACCCACTGACCACCAGTCGCAACCCATAACAGTGACAGCGAAATCCCGGCGCCCAGCGGGTCAGGAACTACCTGCTCACGGAAACCTGGACAAAACTGCTCGAGGACGCCCTGCGTAGCGCAAGGCCTAAGAAGTCCTGAATTGTAGGTTGCCGCCCGTTTTCGCAGCACGCCTACAATATGTAGTCGGTGGCTCCGCACATAGCGCAAGCGATGATGGTCCGGTTGCGCGGATTGCTCCGGACATTCAAGGGGTCGATTGCTTCATGCCGCCAGTGTCTTCCGTGGCCGGAAGATCGAACCGCTCATACCCCGCTTCCGATGTCTCATGAGCAAAATCCAATGAGAATGCGATCCGGTCGAGCGCCCGTTCTGCGAGCAGCTCAAGGTAATGGGCTGGCAGTGGATCGAGGGCGACACCGACGTTCCCGAGTTTACCGAGCGGCAGAACTTCCGCGAGGTCTTGCTTAAAGGCCGGCTCGCCGCCGCGCTCCGCAAGCTCAACCTGCGCGATGGCCAGCTTTGGCTGGATGACGACCGCATCCGCCGCATCATCGAGAAGCTGGACAAGGCCGAGGGCCATCGCCTGATGGAGATCAACGAGTCGGCCACCAAGCTCCTGCTCAAGGGCACGGAGATTGACGGTCAGCCGGATTGGATCTTCGGGCGCAATCACCCTGTGCGCTTCATTGATTTCGAGACCCCGGCCAACAACGATTTCCTCGTCCGCAACCAGTTCAAGGTGGAACTCACCAGCGGCCGCGGCCACGTCATCCCGGACGCGGTGCCCGAGGCGTATCTAACCCCCAATGCAATAGAGATATGCGTCCGAGCGGATATAGAGGCGACCACCGGCAATCGCCGGGCTGGCGTTGAACAGGCCGCGCGGTTCGAGGTCATTCGTTGCCAGGACTTCAAAGGAAGGCTTGGCCGCCAGCACATGCGTGCGGCCGCCCCGCTCCTGGTAATAAACCCGCCCCGCGGCCAGTACCGCCGAGGCATAAACTTCCCCCGCGCGATCCACCCGCTCCGAATAAACAAATTCACCCGTCTTCGCGTCGACACAGTGGGCGATTCCGGTGCTTTCGTGCATCCAATACAGGTGCCCGGCATGATAAACCGGTGAGGTAACGTTGGACAGTTCGGTCTCACCGTTCACCGGCACCAGGAGAGGCGTGTTCCAGGCTTCCTGGATATCGATGACGCGCCAGCGCTCCCGGCCCGTCTGGCGGTCCAGCGCGATCAAGGAGGCGCTCTCGGTGCTCGCGTTGATGATCACCAAGTCCCCGAAGAGCACCGGTGAGGCGGCGGACCCCCACTCATGCAGTTCGCCGCCTACGTCCGCCTGCCAGAGTGGTTGGCCGTCGAGATCGAAGGCGAATACCCCCGACTTGCCGAAGAAAGCGTAAAGACGTTCGCCATCCACGACGGGCGTGCTGGACGCGTAACCGTGGTCTCCGCGAGAAATGCGGCCTTCCGGCAGCTTGGAAGGCACCGCCGTCTTCCACAAGAGGCTGCCGTCCGTCTGGCTCATACAGAGCAGTTCCCGCCGGACGGTGTCCAGAGTGCCGCTGTAGCAGGTCAAGAATACGCGCTCGCCGGCCACGACGGGGCTGGACGCGCCTTTGCCGGGCAAGGCCACCTTCCAGACCAGATTCTGCGCTGGTCCCCAGGTGAGAGGAACGTCCTCGTCCATGCTGATTCCCAATCCGCCAGGACCCCGGAACTGGGGCCAGTCCGCTGCCATGGCTGCGGTCATCAGGAAGTGGATCAGCGCCATGACTGCGGTCAGGACGGTTGCGCGGATCTTCCGCCCCATCTCGGACGAGGTCGAGTTCATTGGCGACGTAAAGCCGCGAAATCGGCCACGACCGGCAAGTGATCGCTCAAGGCAAATGACCGTTCGTCGGCCGGGTTTGTGCGGAAAGCCCCTTCGAACAGGATGCGGCAGGCCTGTCGACGGGCGGCGAGCGCCGCATTGCTCCAGATGTAATCGATGCGGGCCCGGGGGCTGGTGCTGGGGATCGTGAACGACGTCGAACCCTCGCCCGCCACAAAGGCATCGACCAGACCGGCCGCCTGCCAGCGGGGATATTCCGGACCTTCGGGTTCGTGATTCAAATCGCCCTGGAACAACAACGGCCCCTCGGCGGCAACATCGGCGGCCATGGTGGCGAGCGCCTCGGTCACTTCCCGGGCCCGCACCGCGGCATCACTCGGATGCAGATGGGCGCTGTAAAGCGTCAGGCGACTGCCCGAGATGTCGAGCACCGCGCGGCCCCAGTGGCGGGTGAACAATCCCCTCGGTCTCGGACCTTGCACCAGCGGACAGTTCTGCGACTCGAGGATCTTGAATCGGGAGATCACGGCGCCCGGAAAGCCTCCGGGAAAGTAAGTGTAATGCCGTCCCATGGCCGCGGCAATGGCCGCCACCATCTCTTCGGAGGGTGACTCCTGAAAGGTGACGATGTCCGGCGCGTAAAGCCCAAGCTCAAGGGCCATGCGCTGGACCATTTGCGGCCGTGCCTGCACGAGTCGAGCTCGGTTGGGCTCGGTCTCGGGGTATCCTTTACAGGCCAGGACATTGTAAGAGAGGGTCCGTAGGCCGACCTGCTCCGCCTGGGCCAGCGCACTTCCGGGCAACAGGGCAGTTCCCAGCAGTCCAGTGCCCGCGAACAAGAAACCGCGTCGACAAATCGTGACCGAATCCGCCTGCTCAATTCGGGGTGTCAGCATGCTGACGATGATAGGTGCGCTGCGCCGAATCCGGCAAGGAGATCCAGCCGGAGTTCATGGCCGGAGCCGGCTGCGTACCCTCGATCATCGTCAGCCAGGACATCGATGGGGGAGGCGGCAGGGATGAGCCGGAACGAAACTACGATTGGCCCGTGGCATGTAGATGCGGTAGTTCTTGATATTCCCGGCTTACAGCCAAAAAGAAGGGGGGCAAAACGACCTATAACAACACCTTGTATCGTTAACGAAATCGGCAACAGCCTCGCCTTCAAACTGTTGCTCAGGTCCGACCCCGATCCACACCGATCCACGATCATCCGCCGTCCCGCAACCCGCTGACCACCAGTCGCAACCCATAACAATGACAGCGAAACCCCGGCGCGCTCATGTAACGGGCCGATACCCGGCAATACTTGTCGCTGCTGATCCAACTCCCGCCCCGGATCACCCGGCCCGGGCCGCGCGCAGGGCCGCGCGTGTTCGCCGCCCGCGCTTCCGGCGCCTCATACCACCGGTCGTCATACCAATCCCAGCACCATTCGGCGACATTACCCGCCATGTCGTACAGGCCGTAACCGTTGGCCATATCGACGCCCGCCGGTTCCTGGCTGCCGCGGTAATACCCCACCGGCGTGGTGGCGCATACCGGCTCGGCATCATAAGGATCGCCGCTCTCCCAGTAATTGGCCCGCCCGCCGTCAAAGTGCGGCGCGAACTGCCCTCCCGGGCTTGGCCAGGGATAATGCTGCGATTCCAGCCCGCCCCTCGCCGCCCATTCCCACTCCGCTTCCGTCGGCAACCGGAAACCATCCGCCTCCCAATCCACCGCTTCGGCGGGTGGATCGATCTCCCCTTTCCGGTAGACGGCGCTGCGCGCGGCATCGGTGTAGTATACCGGTGTGCGCCCCATCATTTCGGAACGCGCGTTCGCCCACTTCACCGCGTCGTACCAGGTGACATTGCAAACCGGATGATCGGGCGCGCGCGGCGGTTCGATCGCTGCCGAGCCTTCGAATTCATAGCCGGCGCCCAAGGCCCACTGGTACACCTCCAGCCAATGCGCCCAGGTCACCTCCGTCCGATCCAGGTAAAACGCGTCCAGCGACACCTCATGCACCGGCCGTTCGTCGGCATATCCCGCCCCGGAATGATCGCCCATCCGCAGGGTGCCGGCGGGGATGTAAACCAGCGCCGACGCCGGACCGACCCGCGGGTGGTCACTCCCGGCTTCGACGACCGCTTGCGGCCCCGGGGTCGTGCACCCCGCGGTCAAAACAAGCAACCCAACCGTTCCGATCAACTTCACCCACCCGGCCGTCATCCTGGAATCCCCGTGACTCATCCCGCCGACGATACCCCTCTGGCCGCGCGATGTCGAACCGCGCAGGGCGGCTACTCCGAACAGAGCCCGTACCAGATCGTCACCGGGGGCAACGGAACCACGAACGCGCCGCTCCCGTTTCTCGCAGCACCCGTTGATCGCCTTCCCGTTGAAGTGCCGGCTGAAGTTCTTCAGGCAGCTATTCTTGCGGAGGACCGAGCCGCTGTTGAGTGAGTTCTGGTGCCAGGCCAGATACTTCTGACCGATGCAAGTTACGGCCAGAAAACCATAAGGAGTGGTGGCTGGGGCCGGAATTGAACCGGCGACACAAGGATTTTCAGTCCTCTGCTCTACCGACTGAGCTACCCAGCCAGGCCAAGGAAGCGGAATTGAACTGAGTGCCGGGCGGTTTGGCAAGGGATATCTGCGCCCGTGTCCCTTTCAATCGCCGGAGTCCAGTGCTCATCAATTCGCGCTTAACAAGTTGCTGGTGGTGATCGCGATCATTGCGATTCTCGCCGGGCTGCTGCTGCCAGCCCTGAGCCAGGCCAAGTCCCGCACGAAAGTGGCGAACTGCACGAGCAATTACCGTCAGTGGGGACTCGCGGCGACGTTTTATTGAGCCGGGCCAGGTGCGATCTGGCGGAGCAACCCGCGTCCCCCGACGTCAGCACGCGCCAAGCGGCGTTGGCGCGCGCACGCGCGACTCCATTTCGGCGTCGGATACACCGGGAGCCTACGCGCCCCTCCCCATGGCCGCACGGATGGCGGCGTAGCCTTTGCGGCAGGCGTCGTAAGGGTCCGGGATTTCCCAGGCGTCGATCATGATCCAGCCACGGAATCCGCCATCGCGCAGCAGGCGCAAGGATGTCGGAATGTTGGCATGACCATCGCCGCAAGCCAAGTGCTTCGAGGTGCCGCCATCGCGCAGGGTGCCGTCGGTGTCGGTCAGGTGGAGGTAACCGATGTTCGAGACGCCGACGCGCTCGAGGAGTTCGTGCGGGCGACCGGTCGAACCGTTCATGAGATCGAAGTGGCTGGGATCGTAGATCACCTTGAGGTTGGGATGATTCGCGCCTCGATGAATCCGGAGCAGATGATCGGGCGTGTTGAACACAAACGGCGGTTCGATCTCGAAGGCGGCCACGATGCCCTCATCGGCGGCGATCCTTCCCGCGTCATGAAACGAACCGGCCAACCGGTCGATCGCCTGGTCGATCGTCTGCTCGCCCAACCCGCCGCCCGGCCAAAGTCCCACGCAAGCGCAGCCCAGCTGCCGGGCGAGCCGCACCCGGGCGCCAAACTGCTCGAGCCAGCGCCGGCGGACGGCCGCGTCGGCAGCGAACGCGCCATCGGCGCCCAGTTGGATCGAGAAGATGCGCAGGCCGAAACCGTCATAGAGCCGGCGCAACGCGCGGATGCGTTCTGTCTCCTCCGGATCCGGATAGCCGCCCATCGGCCAGTCGGAGACGAGCTCGATTCCGTCGAACCCGGTGCGAGCCGCGAAGTCGAGCACTTCCCAGATCGGGTAAGTCTTGCGGTATTTGTGCGTGCCGGATTGGAAACCGTTGAGGCCGACCGCCGTCTTCCAGTCCGTGGTCGGCACGGCGGGTGCCGCGGCGGTCCGGCCGGTTGACTTGAGTGCCAGCGGGAGGGTGGCAGCCAGCGTTAAGGTTCCGATGAAGTCACGACGACTGGCTTTCGAAGACTCGATCATGGGCCGATCATGCCGCGGCGCCCCCGGTTTGTCGCTACCAGAAGATGACCAGGAACAGCACCACGCCCGCGATGACCGCCGCGCCGCAAAGCTTGACCCAGGGCGAGGTGGCGGCGTCATACCCGGGTCGTTCCGGCAGCGCCTTGGGCTCCTTCAACGGTCTCCAGAGCGTGATCAGTCCCATCGCCAGGATCAGCAGCATGAAGGTGACCGCCACCTGGATCAGGAAATTCACTTCGGGGAGCGCGGCCTGGAAAACCCCGTAGAGGATCGGGCCGCCC
Organism: Verrucomicrobiota bacterium; assembly: GCA_023383055.1. Classification (GTDB taxonomy): domain Bacteria; phylum Verrucomicrobiota; class Verrucomicrobiia; order Limisphaerales; family JAHDYP01; genus JAHDYP01. Next base: position 40,837 of record JAHDYP010000004.1, read on the forward strand.
AACAGCGCCACCACCCCGGCAGAGCCCGGCGCCTGGCGCACCACCAATCCGAAGAGGAACGCCGCCACGATTCCGGGCCAGATGTAACCCTGGAACTGCTGGATGAACTGGAACACCCCGCCGAACTTCGGGTCCGCCAGTCGCGGGGCCAGGCTGCAGCCGACCAACACACAAACCACCGTCACGATCCGGCCCACGACCACCAACCGCCGCTCCGGCGCCCCGCGGTCGAGGAGTCGATGATATACGTCCATGGTGAAGATCGTGGAAGCGGAATTGATCATGGAAGCGAGGGAACTGACGACGGCACCCGCGATGGCGGCCAGCATGAACCCGCGCAGGCCGGCGGGCACCAGGCGCTTGATGAGGGTGGGAAAGGCCTCGTCCGGCTTGGCCAATTCCGCCCCGTACAGTTGGGCGGCCATGATACCGGGCATGACGATGGCAAACGGCACCAACAACCAGAGCGCACCGGCGAAGATGACGCCGAGCTGGCCGTCGCGCAACGATCGGGCCGCCAGGTTCCGCTGCACGATGAACTGGTTCAATCCGCAGTAATAGACAATCACGATCGGCATGCCGGTAACCACCCCGGTCCATGGCAGACTCGGGTGATCCGCCGGCAGTACCATGTGCAGCTTGTCGGCGTTCGCCGTCGCGAAGGCCGTCCACCCGCCGCACGCGTCGAGGCCCAAAGCGAAGATGATCCCCCCCCCGGCCAGCAGCGCCAGCCCCAGGAACAGATCCGCCCAGGCCACCGCCTTCAGTCCGCCCCAGGTGGTGTAAAAGCCCGCCACGATCCCCACCAGCCAGACGGCCAGGCGCAGGTCCACCCCGAAAATCGCGTTCAGGGTCAGCCCTCCCGAATAGAGCACCGCCGTCAGCAGGACGGTCGTGTAGATGATCACCGTCAGGATCGCCATGATCGACCGCGCCGCCGCGTTGTAGCGGTACTCGAGAAACTCCGGCATGGTGTAAATCCCGGCCCGCAAGAACCGCGGCAGCAGCGTGAACGCGATCAGCACGATGCCCACCGAACCCGACAACTGCCACGCGCTGACCCCCAAACCCACGTCGCCGGCGCCTTGTCCGGCCATGCCGACGAACTGTTCGGTCGAGATGTTCGCCGCCACGATCGAGATGCCGATCAACGGCCAGGCCAGCGAACGGCCGCCGAGGAAATAGCCGGCACTGTCTTTCTTGCCGCGGCTCTTCAAGAAACTGATGGCCAGCACCGCGCCGTAGAACCCCGCGATCACCAACAGATCCAACATGTGGATTTCCATAAACCGTTTCCTTCAATCCCACCCGGGGCAGCCGCAGTCGTCAGTAGGCGCCGCTCGCTCCCATCGGTTGGGCCGGGGATCCCGCCGCCCTCAGCCGCACCAGCACCACTCCATGCCGCGGCACCAGCGAGCTGAAGCTCCCACTGCGCACCGCCAGATCCCGCTGACGCCAGAGATCGCGCACCACCTGGGGGCCTTTGACTTCGAGATCGGCCCAGCGCGCGGTGATCTCGGTTTCGAACTCGCCGCGGTTGCCCAGCCCGACCGCCTTCGAGCCATCCGCCAGCTCCTTGATCATCAGAAAGGTTTCTTCGGAGAGCATGACGACCCGTCCGCACTGGCCGAGGGGATCCTGGTTGACCTCGATGACCTCGGGGTTGCAGAGGACATTGAGCGTGAAGTCGTCCAACCGGTTCATGTCGCCGCTGAAAAAGAGCGGCGACGCCATCAGGCTCCACAACGACATGAACGCATACTGCTCGGTGGGTGTCAGTGGGCAGGGCCGCGGCTCGCCCATGCCGCGCGCGTTGCCGATATACCCGATCTGGATGTAATCCGGATCGTTCCATTCTCCCGGCCTGGACCACTCGCGATGCTCGGCATTCTTCAGGGCCACTTCAAAGACGCGGTCCAGCTCGAACCCCAGATCCCCCGCCGTGCGCCAACTGTGGCCCCCCACCTCGGCGCCCCACTTCCAGACGTCGCCCATGCCGTATTGACAGAGGTTGAGCAGGATGTCGCGCGGTTGCCGGCACAGCAGGTCACCCATGAGCCGGTAGGGCTTTTGCAGGGCCGCCAGGCTCGAGTCGCCCCGGGCAATCTCACCATACGAACACCAGTCGTACTTCAGCAGATCGAACCCCCACGCGGCGAACTGTTGGGCGTCCTGTTCCTCGTGCTGGTAAGCCCCGGCATAACCGGCGCAGGTGAACGGCCCCGGCGAGGTGTAAATGCCGGCCTTGAGCCCGTAAGCGTGGATGTAATCGGTCATCGCGCGCAGGTCCGGGAAATGCCGGTTGGGAAGAATATTGCCGTCGGCGTCGCGCAATGGCCCCACGCGCATCGGATCGCTCGACTTGGGCGCGTTCATCCAGCAATCGTCGATGCTCACGTATTGATAGCCGACATCAGCCATCCCGCTGCGCACCATCGCGTCGGCCGCCTCCCGCATCAGTTGATCCGTGATCCGGTCGTAGTGCGTATACCAATGGTTCCAACCCATCGGCGGCGTCAGCGCCAGCCGGTCGCCGCTCACAATCCGCAAGGGCCGCTCGTCACTCCCCAGTTTGTTGGTCGCCCGCAAGGTCACGGCGTACTCGCCGCGCGCCGGCGCCGTGCCGGTGACGATGCCGGTCGCCGCATCCACCTGCAGCCCGGCCGGCAAACGGTCGACTGAGAATTGCATCGGCCGGTCGCCTGTGGTCGGGATTCGGTAAAGGAACGGATTACCGGGCCGGCAGCCGTATACGACCGGTCCGTTGATGCGCGGGGCCGGACCGGGCTTGGGGGTGAGGATGACCGCTTCTTCACGCGGCACGTCGAGGGTGACCGGGCGGACGCCACTGACGACGAATTGCGCCGCCGCCCAATTGGCATGGTCATAACTGATGCCGTCGCCCCCATCCGCAACCCGCAGGAGCAGCGTCTTGACACCGCGGAGATCGAGGTCGACGGCCTTGGCTTTGTCGCCCGGCTTCATGACCCCGGACTCCCAACATTTCCGGCCATCGGCATAAACCAGGAACTCGACCGAACCGGGTCCCTCCGCGGCGTCGTCCAACCCCACCGCGGCCTGGAAGCGCTCCGTCCCACCCGCCAGTTCGACCCAGAGCGTGCTGTGGGCATGGGTGCCGACGCCGTGAGCGAACGCTTGTCCGGCGATGGCCAGCGGTCGTTCCCGCATCGACCGGTTGATCTGCGGCTGGCCCCAGCCTTGTCGCATCTTGGCAAGATCAAGGGTCTCGAGGCCGACGGTTTCCGCGGCGCACAGCGGCAGTGCCGAGGTCAGCAAGAGAGAGGCGGCGAAGCCGACCGCCGCGTGGGCGTAAAAGTTCGGGATGAGCTTGCGGGTGCGGAACTCGGGCTGCAAACCGCCGGCAGCACGAGCGTATTCATCGGAGTGTCCCGCGGATGCCGGTTCGAGAGTCGATAGCGGATTCATGGCCTGGGGTCGTTGTGCGACGAATTGTGCTGAGGTTCACGCCCGCCGTCAATCTCAGGCCAGTCGCTCGATCTTCGCCCGGAGCAAATGCAAATTGCGATGCGGGTTAGTCGGATCGGGATTCCAGTTGGCTTCCACCAGAATCGGACCGTTCGCGGTCAGCGCGATGTCCCAACCCACAAAACGTAACGGCAGAAACTCCCGCGCCGCGGTCTTCGCCAACTGACACGCCTCGTTCCAAAATGGAAGTTGGAAACCCTCGATCGCCTCGCCGGTATCCGGGTGCCTCGAGGCCGTCAGATAGCCGGCCCCATGGGGATTGCCAGCCATCGCCGCGAACAACGTGCCCCGCTCGAGGTCAGCCCGCGCCGTCACGTTCCCAGTGGCGCCGTGATGGAAATTGTCGATGGCGTTGCCGCCCACAATGACCTTGAGATGCGCGTGCAAGAGGTGCGGCTGCCCCTGGCGATCGGATAGCGTGATGAGCCGGGCACATTGCAGGTACGGACTGCCGCTCAGCCGCCTCAGGTCCGGATGATTGTGAATGCGTTCCTGGATGACCCATCCCCGAATCCCGGCACCCACATAAAGTCGATCCACCAGTTCGGCCGCCCGCAAGACTCGGTCCGCATGGTCCGCAAAGCACTTGTCCGGCGTCCGCTCAAGCACTTGGACCCCGCTCCCATAACCGCCAAACCCCGGCTTGATGACCAGCCCGGCCGGACAATCCGACTCCAGGAAACCGCACCACGCCTCGCGGGTCTCGGGTGCCGGCCGACCTCGCGCCCAACCGGGCCGCTCGCCCAGGAACAGGGCCCAGAGTCGTGGCGTCGGCAATCCGTGCGCGGCACAGTACCGGTAAAAGATGCCCTTGTCCTCCGCCAGGACCCGCCACGCCTCCGGGTTCAGCCGCTGCTCGATCAGGGTCATGGCTCTTCGGCTGGTGAACCGCGGCAGATCGTCGGCCGACAATGCCGGATCCAGCAATCCCAACCGCAAGATCTCCTCCGCCGTGAACAGCTCCCGGCCCACGAGCCGCGCCGCGCGGCGCACCGCCGGCGCATAGCCGCGTCCGAACAGCGGCGTGAACCGCGCCGCCACCCGCAATGCCCGGCCCAGATCCCGCAACACATGATCTGGACGCCGCTTCTTCAGGGGAGGAGGTTTGGGGTTTGGCATGGACTCAGGGAAGGTCCTTATAGCGGTGGACCAGTTTTTCGACGAGGAAACTGCTCTCGCGCATGGCCTGCTCGCCAAACGGCCCAAACCAGTCGGCAATCTCGCGGAACCGGTCGACGAACTCGGCTTTATCGACTCGCTCCAGCAACTCCAGGTTCCGCTGGAGGGATTGGAGGTAATCCTTCAGGAGCGCGACACGCTCGGGCGTGGCGAAGATGATCTCGGCATAGAGCGCTGGGTCCTGGGCGAAAAGCCGGCCCACCATGACCAATTCCAGCCGGTAAATCGGGCTGGAAAGTTCGAGCGTGCGCATGATGGGCACCCGGCGCGCATGCAGGAATCGACCGAAGGTGAAGGTGGCGAAGTGTCGGAGGGCCTGCACGACGCCCATGGTCTCGTCGTGTTCTTCGGGCGAGGTTCGAACCAGGACGTTGCCCCAGACGGTCAACTGGTCCAACAGCCACTGGCCACGCCGCGGATCACGCCCGGGGCTGACCACCACGATCTGGCGGTCCATGGTCTTGGTCGCAGGCCCGAAGAGCGGGTGCAACCCGAGGACCGGCCCGGCATGAGCGCTCAGCATGGCGTTCACGGGCTCGCGCTTGAGACTGGTAATGTCCGCCAGCAGACACTCACGGGGCAAATGCGGGGCGATCCGGGCTGCGACGGCCGGGGTGACGTCGATCGGAACCGCCAGCAAACAGAGATCGATCCCCGCGGCCAAAGCCTCGACCTGGTCCCAGTCCTCGCGGTCCAGAATCCGCACCTGGTAGTCGGATTGAATGAACCAGCGGGAGAAAAAACCGCCCATGCCACCGCGGCCGCCGACGATCAGGACCCGCGCGCCGGGCCGGACACCGCGCCGACTCAACGTGTCGAGCTGCCCCACGCGCGAGTTGCGCAGCACCGTCCGGAAGAGATCCTCGATATAGTCCGGATCGAGACCCACGGCGGCGGCTTGAACCCGCCGGGCCGAGATCAGGTCCTCCTCGCGGGCGGGATGGGAAGCCGGGAGATCGTTCTCCCGCTTCACACGGGCGACGCGCTCGACCACCTCGCGGCGCCGGGCCAGCAGACTGACCAACTCGGTGTCGAGGCTGTCGATCTGGGCGCGCAACGTCTCGATCGTGTCGGGCGCCCGGCTGCCGACGGCAGCCGCGGGAATCTCAGGTTTGGGGTCGCGCATGGGCTGGTGCACCCGGCTCGATACGGCCGGAAGAACAGGGCTCGAACCTGCATTATTCGCCGCACGCAGCGCAAGCCGGTTCTTTCCAGTCCGCGAACCCGCACCCGGGCCATCTCGACGCTGGCCTGCACCTTTCCCAGCCCGGCGCCGCCGAGTTTGGACATTCGACGTTCGGCGTTCGACATCCAACGCTCAACGTCCAACGTCCAACCCCTCCAAACGAGCTTGCCAGGATCAGAATTGAGCCTAGCTTCATGGGCAGATCCAATTCCCCACTCCCATGAATACAACGACTCGCCCAGCGTGCGCGGTTACCCGCAAAGAGGCGTTTACGCTCATCGAACTTCTCGTCGTCATCGCCATTATCGCCATCCTGGCCGGCATGCTTTTGCCCGCACTCGCCAAGGCCAAAGCCAAAGGCCACCAAACCGTCTGCCTGGGCAATCTGAAGCAACTGCAGCTCTGCTGGATGATGTACGCCTCGGACAACCAGGAGGCGCTCGTCCCGAACGATCCCAACGTGGGGCCGGGCTCCAAATCGTGGATCCTGGGCTATATGCACGACAACAGCCCGGACTCGACCAACGCCCAGTTGATTGCCCAGGGAAGCCTTTACCGCTACAACGAAGCCACCGCCATCTACCGTTGCCCGGCCGACCTCGGCCGCTCGACCTTCGGCTCAGGCAAGCTGCCCCGCGTCCGTTCCTACGCCATGAATTGCTACATGAACGGCGTCGACGTCGGCCGCGATTACGGCGGGTACCAAGGCTATCAGGTGAACCGGAAAACCGGCGAAATCAACCGCCCCGGCCCGTCCGGCGCCTTCGTCCTCCTCGACGAACACGAGAACAGCATCGACGACGGCCATTTCGGATTCAACCCCGAGGGCGACAAGTGGATGAACCTCCCCGGCATGTGGCACAACCAGGGCTGCAATTTCTCCTTCGCCGACGGCCACGTCGAAATCGTCAAATGGCACGACCCCCGAACCCTCGCCCTCAAGGTCATCAATACCGTTTCCACCCCGGACAACGCCGACCTGCGGAAGCTCCAGTCCATCCTGGCCACAAAGTAAGCGCGCGCGGGTTTGAACAGCTTACACGGCTCGCGTGGGTTTCTTGGCCTCACTCCGGAAGTGTATCCGCGCCCATCCGTCTTCCCTGGTCCTACCGCTCATTCGTGTCGTCCGGGAATTGGCGAGGAACACTCCGGACCACTTGCCGCCGGGTTTCAAGTGGGTTCTGATCTGATGCGGTCCTGCGGTGGGGGGGCGTGGATCGCGCTTGAAACGAACCCCGAGTAATGGAAGCTTTGCACCAATATGAAAAAACTGTTCATTGCGGTGACGCTGTTGGCCTTGGTGGGCACCGTCTTGGTGACGGGCTGCAAGCAGGAAGAATCACCCCCGGAAACTCCGTCCACCAACGCTCCAGCCCAGCCATAGCCTCAAACCAGAGTCTTACTCGCACAAACCTGACTCCGCGGCGCGGTGAGCCGATAGAACGGAACCTTCTCCCTCGAGAACCTCGGTTTCATGGCGAGGTCTTCATGGTTAAGAATGGTCGGAGCGACAGGATTCGAACCTGCGACATCCAGCTCCCAAAGCTGGCGCTCTAGCCAGGCTGAGCTACGCTCCGACCCAGGAGGCGCTGGCCATCATGCCAGACCCCCGCGCCACTGCAAGCGACATTGTGGGGGCGCATTGACAAAGCCCCGGCACTCCTTATCCTGTGCCCCGGCGTCGCGGGTGTAGCTCAATGGTAGAGCTCCAGCCTTCCAAGCTGGCCACGTGGGTTCGATTCCCATCACCCGCTCCACCAAGAAACCCAATAAAACAAGGATCTTTCAGCATTTCCAGCCGGTCAACACAAACTGACGCTCAATCAAGCCTCATCACCGAATAGAAACCAGAAGCTGCGGCGGTCTCTGGATGGAACCAGTAAGTCAAGGGACCGATGGCGGTGGAAACCTCGCCAATTCTCGTCCAATGGGACTGGGTGAAATCACTTTTCCACACCACGACGTAAGATTTGCCCACCTCACTAGGCCAAGCCAGCAGGACTCCGTATTGATCGAATCTTGAGACCCTGACCTGGGGAATCAATGTCAAAATGGGCACGCGGTACCGGAAGGTGTTCGATGGGTCACTTTCCAGCCCATAGGGATTGTAAGCAACGACATAGAAGGAGACGGTCTTACCTTCTTCCAGGCCATCAATCTTATACTCTGTGACATCGCCGACGTCGATTCTGAGGTGTTTATCCGCTTCTTCCCAGTGGATGTGGAGTGCATAGCCGGCTACTTCCGGGCCTGAAACCGGAGGCCTCCATGTAAGCGTAAGTCCTTGAACATGTGGTTGAGGGCATAAGCTAAAGATGCAAACAGCGGCGAAACCACTGACGCTAACCCGCACACGCGAAAACACTGTCTTGATAAGTCCCTTCGTAGGAAGCACCGCGCAAAGTATCGTGTTCATGATCCTCCTGCAACTTTAACGAAAGTGCATGGCACGTGTCAGCCAAGTCCTTATCCGCGAAACCAGCGGGCGGCGGCCAGGTTCGCCGCGAGCCCGAACAACGCCAGCACCGCGATCTCCTCGCGGGCACCGGCGAACCCGGAACCGAACGTGATCAGTTGGTGTAGCGCGGCCATGGCCCATCCGGTGGGGAACGCGAGCGCCACCGACTGCAGCGCCGGCGAAGCAACCTCGAGCGGCCACCAACAACCGCCCAGCGCCGCCATCGGCAGGCTCACCAGCAGACAGACCCCGATCACCTTCTCCTCCGCTTTGATGACCGAACCGGCCAGCACGCCGAGCGAGGCCGCCACCCAGACGTAGATCGCGAGCGTGACCAGGATCGCGAACCAATGATCGCGGATATTGACGCCGAGCAGGAACTGCCCGATCAGGAGAAAGATCCCGACTTGCACCAGGCCGAGAGCGATTAAACCGCAGACCTTACCCATCACCAGTTCCGCTCCGCGCACCGGTTGGGTCATTAACCGCCGCATCACGCCGTTCCGCCGCTCCGCCGCCACCGACGCCCCACCGAACACCATCAGGTTCAGCAGGAGATACATCACCAGGTTGCCCGGCAACGAGAGACTGAAGCCGACTGGCATCGGTTTCCGCCCGGCAAATGAGGATCGCAAGGTCACCGGGTTTTCGCGCCGCAACAACCCCCGCAGCGCCTCTTCCGTGGGCGGCGCGCCCCCGGTCGCGATCGCATGCTCGATCAGCAGGCTGTTGACGACGATCAGGGCGCGGACCAGGCGCAACTCGACCATGGCGGCGGCCGGATCAGTATCTTCCCCCACCTTGAAAAACTCGAGATCCACCCGCTGTGTCGCCAGGACCCGGTCGGTGAAGCCGGCGGGAATGGTGATGCCGCGCTTGGCTTCCGCATTTTCGGGTGGCACCACATGCAACCCCTGTTCACCCATCGCCTCGAGCACCAACCGTCCCAGAAAGCCGTCGTCGTGGTTTGCCAACCTCACCTCGACAGTGGGCGTGACCGGTCCGCCGGGACCGCGGGCGGCAAAGCCCATGAAGTAAACGAAGCCGAGCGGCAACACGACCAGCCAGATCCACGAAGTCCGCTCCCGCAGGAACAGGCGGAGATCGTTCCGGGCGATCTGAAGGATGGCGTTCATGCGCGGATGCCCCGCTCGAGCCGGCGGGTAAACAAACGGGCGGCCAGCCAGAGCGCGACCAGGCCAAGCGCGAGCAACCCGAGCGTCGCCATCAGCCAGACTCTGCCTTCCCCACCCGACTGCAGGTCATGGGCGGCGGCGACGAACCAACGGGTCGGCATGTACGGGGTGACGTAGGTGCGCAGGAACCCGGGGAGTTGGTCGGCCGGAAACATGCAGCCACCGGCCAGGCCCATCATCATCGCCAGGACGGTATTGAGGATATCGGCGCGGCGTTCCTTGCCGGCCAGGCCGGCGATGACGGCCATGAATCCCGCGGCAAAGAGCCCGTAACTCAACCCCAACAAGGCCAGCAACCCCGGCGCCCGCCAGGAGAAACCGAACAGCAGAGCACCGCCGCCAAGGAGGATGGCCATCGCGATCAGCAGGATCACGAGCGCGAACAGGACTTTGGCGGCGATGAACTCGATCAGGTGCTGGCGCAGGGTGCGATAGCGCTCGAGCGTCCCAAAGCGCCCCTCGCGATACAGATCGCGAATCGCGTTGTCAGCCATGAACAACAAAAACACTGCCGTGAGCCCCGGCAACAAAAACGCAAAAACACCCATGCCCGGCGTCGGCTCCTTCGGCGTCTCCGTCCGCGATTCCCGCGTGTAACCGACCAGCGGCGGAAACAAGTAGGGGCGCGCCGCCTCGAGTTGCTCACCGCTTCCTTGAATCAAGTTGGCCATCGCCGTCCAGTCGGGTCCCCCGGGTCGGTCGAGCGCGGTCTGCCAAGGTGGAGCGGCTTGCTGCAGCGGACGCGCCAGGGCGTTCAAGACGGTTACGACCCCTCCGAGCAACTCTTCCACCATGGCGGGGTAAATCGATTGGGCGGGATTCTTCACCAGTTCGAGCGACACGCCCTGGCGGCCGGCAAGGTAATCGTCCGTGAACCCCGCCGGCAGAATCACCGCGGCGGAGATCTGGTTGTTCGTCAACAACCCCAGCGCTTCGGCACGGTCGGTCAGGTTGACCTCGAGGTGTTTGCCCGCCTCCCGCTGGGTCAGCGCTCCACGCAAAAAACGGGTGAGCATCGAGTCATCCTCGTCCACCAGCGCCAGCTTGACCCGGCCCATGCCGCCGCCGCCGCCCGAACCGCGGCCAAAAGCCATCCCGATCAACGCGGTGATCAGCAGCGGCATCGCCAGGTGCACCAGCCACGGCGTCGGGTTCCGCCGCGCGCGCCGAAGGTCTTTGGCCAGGAGCACCCGGATCATGGCTATTCCCGCAGTTCGCGCCCGGTCAATTGAAGGAACACTTCGTTGAGGGTGGGGCGCTTGAGCGTCACGTTGCGGATCGGCACCGGCAGCGCGAGCAAGGCCTTCAAGCCCTCGGCGGGATCGCGGGTCTTGAGCGCCGCCACCAGCAGTTGCTGGTCGGATCTCTGCAGCACCCGGAACTGCTCGGCGAACCCGGGCCACGACTCGGGCGTGGTATCGGCAAAACCGCCTTCCAACGCGAACAACTGGTTTTCGCCCAACCGTCGTTGCAACTCGGGCAAAGTGCCTTCGGCCAGGATCACACCGTGATCGATGATCCCAATCCGGTCGCAAAGCGTCTCGGCCTCCTCGAGATAATGGGTCGTGTAGAGCACCCCCGCGCCGTCGCGGGTCAATTGCCGGATGAACTCGAGGATGGTCATCCGGGCCTGGATATCGATCCCGACCGTCGGTTCGTCCAACAGCAGCAGACGCGGACGGTGCAGCAACGCGCAGCCCAGGTTCACGCGCCGTTTCATGCCGCCCGAATAGGTCTTCAAGGCGTCCCGCGCCCGATCCGTCAACGCCAGCGCCTCGAGCAGTTCTCCCGCGCGCGCGGTTGCCGCCCTCGCCGTCAATCCCGCCATCCGCCCCCAGAACTCGAGATTCTCGCGCCCCGAGAGATCCTCATACAGCGCGATATCCTGGGGAACGACCCCCATCAAGCGCCGGGCGCGCAACGGATCGCTCCAGAATCCCTGGCCCTGGATCGTCACCTCGCCGGCATCCGGTTTCAACAGACCGCAGATCATCGATAAGCTGGTCGTCTTGCCCGCCCCGTTGGGACCCAGCAATCCGTAGATCTCCCCTTCCCGCACTTCGAAACTCACCCCATCCACGGCGCGGACGGAGCCGAAGGTCTTCGAAAGCCGGTTAGCGCGCAGAAGGCTCATGGGACAATAGCAAGCTCACGCCATGGTTCTTGAGATGGGGTGTTCACGGCTCCTGCTTATCACCGGCATGCGCCCGACGCAAGCGGATCGCCGCCCGACCGGCGCCTCGGCAGTCACCCGGTTACACCGACCATTGTACACCCACGTGGCCCGCCAGCGCGAGCCGGTGGGTGCGGCGTCCGTGTCGGTTCGCATCTTCACCAACGGGTTCTCGTCGTCATTTGACTTATGACATCGATGGGTGAGATGGCAGGGGCAACCCTGGCACCAGAAATCGGTTGGCCTTCGGCAGGTATGCCCTGGAAAGCCTGAGGCGCGCGCCTATAACTCGTCCCTCCACCCCCGCCCCACGTCGACCATCAACCCGGTGACGGAGCCGAACTCGCTTGCCTCCGGACATTCAGGAGAACCCGGGGACGTGGTGCGGGGGTGTGCTGGAATTTCGTGGTGCCGGAAGCCGGCGCTCCGGTCACGCGTCCAGCCATTCGCCAGTCATTTGAGCGTTTGGGGGGCTGGGAGTGCTGGTTGGGCTCCCTCGAATAGAGGGACAGGCTCAGGGTTTGCGCGAGGCATGTGCCCATGCCCCTGCAACGATCTACCGCTTAACCACCACCCATTCGAAACTGAACTTGATGTCATCCCCGGTCTTGATCGGGGCAAGGCCGCCGGGTAGTTTCGGCGCAGGCGGCTCGATTCCGAAATCGGTCATCTTGGCGTCCAGTTTGCCCGAGAGCTTGAGCCGGTTCGCTTCCGGGAAGGTCATCTCCACCGGGAGAGTGATCTTCTTGGTGACACCGGCCACTTTCAGTTCGCCTTCGGCGTCGAGAAGCAGCGTTTCTCCCTTGACCTCTTTCAGAGTCAGTGTGCTCAGGGTGAACTCAATGTCCTTGTGCTCTTCCATCTTGAGCTTCCCATACATGACGTCGTCCATCGCAGCCGAATAGGGCGTCGTGAGATCCTTCTCCATACTCTTCAGTGACCGCACCGGAATGCGCACCGTCGATTTGGCGTCGAGCTTGCCCGGTTTCGCCGACGCGGCATTCGTGGGGAAATTTGGGCCGACCTCCACACCAACACCGCCGACGCCGCCGATGATCAAGCTCTGGACTCGCCAGTCGTGAATATTCGAGGTGCCCTCGATCAGCGCCTTGCTGCCCGCGCCTGGACGCACGCGGTACGCGGTCCAGCCTTCCGCGGCCTGGATCACTACCGCACTCGCCAAAAACAGCGCCAACCCGCCCGTGAATAATCCTCGTGTCCTTGTCATAGTTCGCTTTGCTTCAGTTGCCATTCCGTCTGTTAATTCGACGAGAATCGTTCTAGGCCAATTCAAACAGGCCCGGACTGTCAAAGCAACCTTGAGCCTGTCACCCTGTTGGTTCTGCGAGACCTTGGTCGCCACCTCCGTCGATGCCTTGATCGCGGTGCCTCGTGGCGAAGTCCAAGGTTCAGGCGGGGAATCGATCAAGGTCGCGACCGAGGTTGCGACGAAGGCGTTGATCTGGATGCGACTGCGCCTCACGATCTCGCCGTGCCGGAGGCTGGCGGCGTGGGTCGCGCCCGGCTATTCCGACGACGGATGACGGCTGAACACCGTTTGAATCTCATCCCAGGTGACGCGGGTCCGCGGCTTGAAATCGTCCCCGGCCAGGTAACGCAGGAGGCTGTGGTGAAACTGACGGACGACGGGATCCGACGGTTGATCGAGGTCAATGCTGCAGACCATGAGTTTACCCCGGCCAAGACGGGCTTCGAAGACCAGGCCGAGTCGCCGCGCGGTGAACCAGTCGTCGATAACCTGGACCGTGGGTCGCAGCCGGGGCGGCAGCTGATCCATGATCATGGCGCCGGAACGCTGGATCAGATACCACCATTGCCAGTTGCTGTGGCTGTCGGTCGGGAACCGGGCGAAGAGCGGGTGCCCGGGATCGCAGAGAATGCCCAGCGTATGGGGCGCCTGACGTCCAGTCCAGGCGGTGTTCCAGAAGATGCTCGAGAAACCCAGCGCCACCGGACCGAGCTTGGGATCGGGGGCGACACGATTTGGGGCGAGGAGCAACAAGACCTTGCGACCGCCTTCGAGGGCGGCCCGGGCGACCCCATCCAATTCACGAGTGACCAGAACATCCGACGGCGGGCGGGTCTCGACCGCATTCGGATAGACCCAGACATCCCAATCGTTCGCACGACCCTCGACCTCGAGCTCGAGCCGGTAGCGCGCCGGCGACGGGACGGTCCGCAGATCCACCGCAATCCGGCCGAGGGCAATACCGTTGCCAACGGGCACCTCCGCGACCGGCAGCGCGCCCTGTTCAACCACCCGCCCGGTATCCGCCACCAACCGCCAGTTGGCCGTTGCCCGAACCAGGGGTTGAGATCCGAAGTGCGCGACTTCGAGGTTCGCGGTCAGCGTTTCTCCGTTGGTGAAAACCCGCTTTTCAAGTCGGGCCAGGGGGATCGTGCTGCCGCAAAACCGCTGGAAAGCTTCCGGCTCGACATACCCCTTCGATTCCCAGAACGGGTCGAGCACTCCCACCAATGCGGTCCCCTGCCCCGGAAAATCATGGAGATCCAGCAACTGAAACCCACCCATGCCGGGCGTGCGCAGGGCGGACTCGATGTCTTCCTTGTAACAGAGGGTCTGCAGTTTGCCGGAGGCGTGCAGGAATTCGCGCGCCAGGTCGCCCATGCGATTCGCCCGCAGCCGGTCGCGAAAGATCTCGAAATTGCGCGGCTTAAGATAGCCGGTGTACTTTCGCATCTCATCGAAGTTCGGGTAGACGCACCATTGGCCGATCTCGTGGCTGACGACCGGCACCGGCCGGGCCTGGATGTAATCGCGGTAGTCGGTGACCGTCTCCGGGGGACGCGCGTTGATCCGGCTCTTCAGACCGCCGCCCCAGGCCTGGATACGCGGGTCGGGTGTCACAAAAAACTGGTCCTCGGGCAACTGCGGCCAGCCCGCACCGCCGCTATAGAGCCGTCGCGGATCTGCCGCCCGGTAATGGCTCAACCATTTCGACAAGTATTCGCCGTGTCGCGCGCCGCCCGGTTCGTTCCCGCACAGCAGGAAGACAAACGAGGGATGGTTACCGTAATGACTCAGAATCCGGTCGGCCTCCTCGTAGATCCACCGATCGACCGGTTTGCCGTCTCCCAGGGTGGTGGATTGATTCGGCCACGATGAGCACTCGACATGCAGGTAGAACCCAAGTTCGTCGGCCGCCACAAACGCCGCCTGGGGCGGACACCACGAATGAAACCGGATGTTGTTCAACCCGTGCGCCTTCGCCACCTCGATCACCCGCCGCCACGATGCCACGTCCGTCGGCGGATGACCTGTCTTCGGGTATATGGCACAGTCGAGCGTGCCACGGATGAACGTCTTGCGCCCGTTCACCGTGAATTGAGTGCCCTCGGCCGATATTTCGCGGAAGCCGAACCAGGTGACGGCTTGATGGCCGCCCGGCTGCAGTGTGGCCGTCAGTTCGTAAAGCGCCGGCATGAACTCGTCCCACAATACCGCATCCTCGCCCAACGCCAGCTCAGCCTCGAATACGCCGCCGCCATCCGACCATCGCACCTCCACTGTGGACTGATGGAACGGCGCGGCGGGCGCCGACTGGCGCCGGTCGCGTCGATCGGATCTGACGGGCCTCGGTCTCACCTCGAGCAACACCGTTGCCTGATCCTTGCGCGCGTCCGAGTCGGTCACCCGTCCCTTCACCCGGACAGTCCGGTTGCGGACCTGGGGATAGACCTGCATGTCACTCAACCAGAGCAGTGGCGTGGCGTGGAGCTCGATCCGGCCAACGATCCCGTTCCAATTGCCCTGGGTATGATCGCTGATGCTATGGGAGTTTTCGCCCACATCGACGATCATCCGGTTGTCGACCCGGATCGTGAGCCGATGCCGCCCCGGAGCCATCGCACCCAAATCGTAAACGTGCGGCGTACCCAAGGCGTCGTCCCGGCCGATGAAGCGGTCGTTCACCCAGACCCGGGTTTCCCAGTGCGGCCGCTCCAACAACAGTCCAAACCGGCGCCGACTCATGTCAGGCGGGATCTCGAACTCGCGTTGATACCACACCGCACCGGCGTAATAAGTCTCCGGCTGCAACCAGAAGGGCACCTTCACCCGGTCCGACTGCCGATACGGCTCGTATTCCGCCGCCGTATACCAGGATCGATCCACAATACCCCCGATCCACTTCGTGTCGACGGTGACCGGATCGCCAATCCCCTGCCCCGGCAGCGAACCGGGCAAGCGAATCGACTTCTCCAAACGCTGGTCGAACCAACGTCCGGCAATGCCGGCATCCTCGCGATCGAGTTGATACCGCCAGCGCCCGGACAAATCCCATAGCGCGGCAGGAGCGGCGTCCTGGCCAAAGACCGGGTTTGACATCGCTACGAGGGCAAACATCAGGAAAGGAAAGGTGGCTCTCATGTTACGCGCGGCAGATTAGAGCCTCCCGCCCTTCCCGACAAGCGCGGTCGTTTACGGTGCGTATTGTCCCTCGGACACCGACCAACCGCCGTCCACGCCGATGACCTGACCGGTGATGAACTTCGCCTGATCACCCATCAAAAAGACCACCAGACCATCGATGTCCTCCGGCAGACCCATGCGTCCGCCGTCCAACGGTTGCTTGGTCTTCACGAAGGACTGAATCGCCGGGTCCTGAACCGCCCTCCGCGACATCGGCGTATCCGTCAACGCGGGGGCCACCACGTTCACGCGGATGTTCCGGGGGGCGTAGGACGCCGCCAGCGACCGGCTCAATCCGACGATGCCAGCCTTGGCGGTCGCGTAGGCGTGCGTCTCGAAATGCCCCGGCGACGGACTTAACGCCAGCACCGAACTCAGGTTCACAATCGATCCACCCGTCCCCTGGCACAGCAACTGGCGGAGCGCGGCCCGGTTCGACCAAGCCACCGAATTCAGGTTCCAGCGCAACGTCCGCTCCCACCCTTCGTCCGTGACCTGGTCGAGCGGTCCATCGCCAAACTTGCGTCCGCTGCCACCGGCAACGTGGTAAAGCCCGTCCAAACCTCCGAAACAGCGCACGCACTCGGCCACCGCCCGGTCATTCGCCTCCGCCTCCGTAGCATCACCCACCACCCCGACCGCGGATGCCCCAAGCACTTCCAACGCGCGGGACACCTCCCCCTCGACCTGCCCAAGCACCACCACGCGCCCGCCCTCGCGCACGAACGCGCCAGCGGCGGACAATCCCAAACCGGTCGTTCCGCCAATGACCACCAATCTCTTGTTCTCGAGCAACACCGGCACTGCGTTTATCAGAAAACCACTGAACGACGCAAGTTGAGGCCAACACCGTCCAGGGAAAGACATGGTGACAGGTTCATAGTGAGATGAACTCTTCTCCTTGATGGCCAGGATCTTAATCGTGACCTGGGTTCGCCACCTTTATCACTGATACCATGGCCCACTCTCTGAGTGGGTGGAGCGGCTATAGCGATAATGGTGACGACGGAGGTCGCGACGAAGGTCTCGCCGAACCCATGACACTTCGCCAGGTTCGGTCGCCTCCATTCGTCCTTCTGCCTGCATCCGAGCAAAAAAATGGGTGGTAAAAAATGACCGTCCCCGCAATCGCTGGCCAGTAATCTACGGTTCTCCGCTCCCGGACTTCCCTGAATCCCCGGGGACAACCTCCCCGAACGCCAACGGAACTCGCCAAGCAGACGCGATAGAAACCAACCTAAATAGCGGATTTTTAAGACCAAACAACATCAAACAGTAAAATACATTGACAATTAGCAAAGGTTAGCTCACGGTTTTCGCCATGCAATCGACCCCCGCGAATGCGCTCCCGCCACTTCCCAATCCCCGAACCTCCACCGAGTCAATCCCTCTTAATCCCAGTTTCTGGGGATTACTCGACCGCCTGTTGCGTCGACGTGATGATTTCTTCGAGGAGATCTTTGCAGCCCGTCGGATTGGGGAGCGGATCCGTTGGTATCTGGTGGCGATCGTCCTGTTGTCGGGGTTCTATGGTCTGACGATGGGCGGGGTGGGAATTACGGAGGACACCCAGAGGGCGTTGCTGCAGATGGTGACCTCGGCGGTGAAGGTGCCTCTGCTTTACGTGTGCAGCGTGGCGATCTGTTTTCCGGTGCTCTACATCGTGCTGGTGCTGATGGGGGCGCGGCTGTCGTTCATGCAAACGCTGTCGCTGATCCTCCTGGCGCTGACCCTGAACTCGGTGTTACTGGCGAGCTGCGCGCCGATTCTGATCTTCTTTATGGTGACGGGGTCCGATTACCATTTCATCAAGCTGCTCCATGTGGCGGCGTTTGCCTTCAGCGGTGCCTGGGCGATGTTGGCGCTGTGGCAGGGATTGCGGACGATGTGCGAGAAGTCAGACCTGTATCCCCGCCAGGCGATCAAGATCCTCCAGGTTTGGATGCTGATCTTCGGGTTCGTCGGCACCCAGATGGCCTGGAGCCTTCGCCCGTTCGTCGGTTCACCGGAACTTGGCTACGAACTGCTGCGGAGCGGCCGGCAAGGCAACTTCTACCAGGCGGTTTGGAGTTCGATGGTGAATCTGGCCAGGAACCTGGAGGACTAGAAGCCATGTCACAAATGGAGGGATGAGCCACACCGACAAGCCTTATGTCGTCTGACGAGATCATGACGCTGGAAGAGGTGGCTCGGTACTTGAAGCTGAAGCCGCAGACCGTTTACAAGTGGGCCCAGGAAGGACAGATTCCGGGGGCTAAACTCGGCAAGGAATGGCGCTTCCGCCGCGGTATTCTGGATGAATGGATCGATTCCTCGATCATCCTGTCCAGGGGCGGAATGGATCTGCTCGTCCGCAGCGGCCAGGCGGCCATTCAGAACAAGGGGCTCACGGCGGACGAACTGGAGCGACTGCTCAACGAGTCGATGGACCCGCCGTCGACAGGCTCGGGAGTTGCCACCCCGCCGCCCACCCCCTCGTCACCATGAGCGAGGGCGAAACGCACCCGTCAACTGACCAGCCCAGGGTGGTGCTGGCACCGGAGGTCGTGGGTGGGCTCTGGCTGGACGCGGCCTGCGCCGCGCTGTTCGAGGCCTGGCGCGATGGACAACTGCGACCGGTGGTGAATCGGGATCTGCTGATGCGCTACGCCCGGCTCTGGCGCGTGCTGGGTCTGCCGGCCGTCCAGGTTCGGCGCTGGTCGTGGTGGTTCACCTCCCCTGCCACGGCCTGGTTCCTCCCGGACGATCGGTCAGCAAGTTCGAACGTGATCGAGTGCTGCGCGAACCTGGCGATCCTGAGCGGTGCCGCCTGTGCGATTCATCGAGGCATCGTCCCGGCGCCGGAAGGCGCGGTCCGCTGGCTGACCGCCTCCGACTTTCTGCGTCCCAATTAGCTCTTGAATTGCCCGGGAACTTGGGGCGAGATTAGCCGGCATCGTTTCTATGAACTTAGCGGACATCCTCAGCCCGGCGCAGATTATCTCCGAAATGCGGGCCACCGATCGCTGGGAGGCCATCGAGGAATTGATCGATCGGCTGGTCGAGATCGGCAAGATCCGGAGCGAAGATCGCGAATCCATTTCCGCCGTGGTCCGGAAGCGGGAGACCTCGATGAGCACGGGCATTGGGTTTGGCATTGGGATTCCGCATGCGTCGACCGATCTGATCCACGAGGTGGTGGGGGCATTCGGCCGGTCCACCAAGGGGACCAATTTCGATGCGCTGGACAATCAACCGGTGAAGCTGATCATGTTGTTCCTGGTTCCGCAGGGGCAGTTCCAGAAGCACCTGCATACCCTGGCCAACATCGCCAAGCTTTTGCATCAGACTGAGTTTCGACAGTCCCTGGAACACGCGCCCGACGCCCAGACGATGTTCGATATCATCAGCACCTTTGGCGGCCATAAATAGTATGGGCTTACCGGGCCCGCACCGCATTTCCTCCTGATCCTGCCGTGCTCCATCGTTTCATTGAAAACCGCGTGCGACAGGCCCTGACCCGGGTGCTGCCAGATGCCGATCCCGGCACAGTCCAGGTTCAACCCTGCCCCGATCCCCGTTTCGGCGATTACCAGGTCAACGCCATGATGGCGCTGGCCAAAGCCCGCAAACTCAACCCGCGGCAACTGGCGACGGATCTTCTGAGCCACCTCGACGTGGCCGACGGGTGCGAACCGCCGACGGTGGCGGGCGCCGGTTTTCTCAACTTCCGGCTTAAACCCGCCGCCATTGCCGGAGTGCTCGAGGCGGCCGCGCGGGGCGAGCACCTGTTCTTCGTGCCGGCCGAAAAGCCGCGCGTGATCGTGGTCGATTTCAGCTCGCCGAATGTGGCCAAGGCCATGCATGTCGGCCATATCCGCTCCACGATCCTGGGCGATTCGTTGGCGCGGATCTTTCGATTGCTCGGTCACCGGGTGATCACGGACAATCACATCGGGGATTGGGGCACCCAGTTCGGCAAGCTGCTGGTTGGCTGGAAACAGCATCTCGACCGGTCGGCGCTCGAGCGGGATTCGCTCGCCGAGATGGAACGGCTCTACCGGCTGATCAACGCCGAGTGCGAAAAGAACCCCGCGCTCCTCGATCTTGCCCGCCAGGAACTGCTCAAATTGCAGCAGGGCGACCCCGAGAACCGCTCGATCTGGCAGGAAATGATCGATGATTCCCGGCACCAGTTCGACACGATCTACGACCGGCTCGGGGTCCGCTTCGATCAGACTCTCGGCGAGAGCTTCTACAACCCAAGGCTCAATGCCTTGATCGACGAATTGAACCGCCGGGGCATCGCCGAGGAAAGCGACGGCGCTCGCGTCGTCTTTTTCCCCGACCACCCCGAGCTGAAGCAGCACCCGGCCATCGTGCTCAAGCGCGACGGGGCCGCCAATTACACCACCACCGATCTCGCCACGCTCGCGCACCGGCTCGAGACCTGGCAGCCGAACGAGATTGTTTACGTCACCGATGGCCGGCAGCAGCTGCATTTCAAGCAGCTCTTCGCTGTCTTCCGTCGCTGGCAGCCGGAAGCGCGGGTCACCCTGGCCCATGTCTGGTTCGGCTCGATTCTCGGCGAGGATGGCAAGCCGTTCAAAACCCGGTCCGGCGAGGTCATCCGGTTGTCCGACCTCCTGGATGAGGCGGAGGACCGCGCGTTCAAGGTGGTATCGGAGAAGAACCCGGACCTGGCGGAGGCGGTGCGGCGTGAGATTGCGAGGACGGTCGGCCTGGGAGCCTTGAAATACGCGGATCTGCTCCCCAACCGGCAGGGCGACTACGTGTTCAGCTGGGACCGGATGCTGGCCTTGAACGGTAACACCGCGCCTTACCTGCAGTACGCCTACACCCGCATCCGCAGCATCTTCCGCAAGAGCGGCTTTACCCCCGAACAACTGGCCGCGGCCCCGGCCTTTGTGCTGGCCGAGTCCGACGAGCTCGCCCTGGCCAAACAGCTGTTGAATTTCGGGCTGGTGCTCGAAGGCGCCGCGCGTGAATACCGCCCCAATTTCCTCTGCAATTACCTGTACGACCTGGCCGGTCTGTTTGCCCGCTTCTACGAAAACTGCCCCGTATTGAAAGCGGAAGAACCGGCGCGCTCGACCCGTCTCGCCCTTTGCGAGCTGACGGCCCGGGTATTGCGGGAGGGCCTCGACACCCTGGGCATCGAAACCCCTGAACAGATGTAAACTGGCGCGATCCGTGCCCTTCGAGCAGATATGCGAACCGAGGCAATCCCAGCAGACCCGCACGTCGAGCTTTCGAAGCTGAATCGCTGGCTCGTTGCCATAGGTCTCTTCGCCATGATCGGGCTGTCGATCGGTTGTCAGACCCGACAACCGGTGTCGGAGATCCCCCCGGCGGCCATCGAACCCGCTTTGGTGCCGGCGCCCACGGAGTTGACCACGGAGTTGACCACGGAGTTGATCGTGCTTCCCACCCGCGTGACCACGAACGAACTCCACCACGTCACTTACACGTTCGAATTGCCGCGCCCCTCCGCACGCGGTTATGTCATCCAGGAATCCCTGGACGGCGTAAACTGGACCGAACTCGGCCGGTCCACGGCCACCCATTTCACCCGGATCACCTTCAAAGACTCCACACCCTCCAGCGGCAAACAATACCGTGTAAGCCTGCCGTAGGGCGGGTTCCAATCCGTGCCGCCTTCAGCCGGCGCATCCGGCCCACTCAGGGGGATTTCTCGTGCGCAGGGCGCAGCCGCTTGAACCAGGGTGGCAGCAGCATCCCGGTTCGGGCGAGGTACGCCCGGTAGCTTTCGCCGTGGCTTTCGAGCAGATGAAGCTCCTCGTCCCTGGCCTTGATCACTACGCAGACCAGGTGCAGAGCCCATAGCCCGAGCGGCAATCCGGCCGGGAGCAGGATCGCCACGGCGGCCAGCATCACCATCTGGAAGAGATAAATTGGATGCCGCACCACGCGATAGGGCCCACCCGTCACCAGCGTGCCTTTCCGACGACGATCGACCCCAATCCGCCAGTGTTCGCCCATCGCCGCATAGCACCAGAGCGTTCCCGCATAACCCGCGATCATCAGCCACACCCCGGCCACCATCCCACCCGGCCCCAGCAGCATGGCAACCGGTCGCACCCACGGGGACTCCGCTTCGGGTCGTGCGAGCAGCGGCAGGGCGATCCATCCGGCCACGACCAGGAACCAGCCGAGATATAGCAACCGTTCCTTCAGCCCCCGCGGCTTGAGATTCGGCGAGCGGCCGATGCGTTTGCGCACGCGCCGGGCTTGGATCCAAACCCCGCCCCAGTAAACCAGGGCCGAACCGAGCACAACCGCCCGCCGGATGAAGAGTTCGTCAAGGGTCATGGCGCTGGTCCCGCTCGGCACGGATGACCCGTTGCAGCTCGAGCACCCAATGTTTCTTGATGTCGTGCCAGACATCGGCGGCCCAGAGGATATGCGAGCTCTTGGACTGGAATTTCACGTCCAGGCGGGGCCGGTTGGTGGGCTGGTAGGCATTGATCCAGTCCACCAGCTCGCGGCTCTCCAGGAGGTGATCGCTCACCGGCACGGTCCCGTGAGGGTACCCGGCAGGCAACCGCACATTGCGAACCCTCGCCTCGCCCGTCGCATAATAAATATTCGCAGGGCCGAACCCGAGGAAATCGCCGCCGAGGTGATCCAGCGGGATGAAATAGCCCGTGAAAGCGTTCGCCGAGTCCGGGATGTCGCGCAAACGCCCGGTCAAGGTCCACGTGTTCGGCAAAACCCGGGTCAATCCCCCGGCGCCCAGAGCCACCGCATAGGAAAGTTCGAGGCCGACCACCGGGCGTTCCGCGCCGGTGATGGGATCGATGATGGCGCAACGGCCCTCGGCCCGGCGGGTCAGCGGATTCCAAACCGGGATCTCCGGCGCGAGGTTTCCGGCCAACTGATGAAGCACGCGGACGGTTTGGAACCCACCCAGACTGTGGCCGATCATCATGGGCCGCAGTCCTTCCCGCTCGTAATACCACGCAACCGCGCCAACGATCTTCTTGCTGCCCAGGTAACCGCTGAACGAGTAGGTGCCATCCCGCGGATTCCGGATGCGCTCCGGCGGATAGCCCATCCCCTCGAGAAACCGCCCGAACGACGCCATGTACTTGTAAACAGGCCAGCGGCCGCCATGGAGATTGATGATCCGCGGCGCCGAAGCTTGCGCGAGCACTTCGCGAACATCCGTTTCCGTAACGTTCTCGGGATCGAGTCCGAGGATCCGGTCCTCGACAGCTCTGGAAATCCCCAGCCCGGGATACCTGTCCGGACCTCGATATTGATGCGCGTAAAAAGGGAGGTAATCGACGCGGTCCGACGTGACGCAGCCGCCCAGCAGCAAACCGCCGGCGACCAGAAGCACTGCCGACCAACCGGGCCTCACGCGCCGCCCTCCAACCGTTTGAGCTCCGCGTCGAACCGCGCCTGGAATTCATCCATCCCGGCCGGGGTAAACACGCCGGCACGGCAGGAAAGGGCGCAGGTCATCCCGCGGTTGTAGGTGGTGGCCGACAGCACCAGCGGAGTGGCGGGGCCCGTGGACACCGCGCGGAAGTAGTCCGCCGGCCGTGCCGTGTTCCCCGGCTGCCAGTATGGGTCCAGGCTCATGTTCGATATCCCGCCCGCGAGCGGGTGGTGTTTGTGATAAAACTGTTTCCGCCGCCGCGTCGAGCAAAGATTGAAAACGCGCCCGGCGAAGGCCAACTCCAGCGGTGTCGCCAGATAAAGCTTCCGCCGCTTGATGCGGCCGGTCTGGCCGCGAAGATCCGTCGCCAGCGCCCGCAGATCGACCCCTTCCGGCACCGCGTGGCTCACCACAAACGAACCGAGATACAGGCCGAAGGTTCGCTCGCGGTCGATGCCGCATTCCCCGCGGACGTTCACGATCGATCCGAGGGCGATATTCCGCCGGCGAGCCTTGGCCCCGCGCCGCGGCGCCAGCGGTGCCAGCGCCCGCAGCAGCAGCGCCAGCAACAGATCATGAACCGTCACGCCCCAGCCCTTCGCCGTGACCAGCAGCGCCTCCAGCGTCCCGCTGCCCACCCGCATCAACCGAACCCGGTTCCGCAGGTCATCGGCGTCACGCAAATGCAGCCGCACCGCACGCCGCATCGTCCGGAGCTCGAACGGGATTGCCGCCAGCTTGCGCATGAACAGTCCGGGCCGGTATTGCCACCAGCGGTCGTGCCGACGCGGATGACAGTCGAACGGCGGAGTTGGATAAGCCTCGCCCGCGCCCGCGTAACCGGCCACAATGCCGCGCAACAACAGAATCATCGATTCCGCGTCGGCTGCGGCATGGAAATACGCCGCCCCAAGGCTGAAGGCATCCCGTTCCGGCAGGACGAAAAACCGGACCGGGCAAAAAGGTCTGTCGATCCGGAACGGCGTATTGAGCTCATGCTCGAGCTGAGCCACGCAGGCTGTCCCGCCCCCGCCCGCGCCGATTTCGTCCGCACCACGAATCTCGATCGGAACGCCGGCCGGCCGGTATTGATAAGTCCCGCGCCGGCGATCCAAGGTCAGGTGACCTATTCCCCTTTGGGCCAACGAACCTTCGATGACCCGCCGGAGCCGGTCCATTTCCAGCGGCAGGGCGAAGCGCACCACGTGCACCGCGTTGTAGGGCTGCAGTTCGTTCCACTGCAGCATCGCCCGCTGGAAGATGTTCAGGTGGCCCGGCATTTCGGCGGACAGCACCTTACGGCTTCACTCGCATCATTTACAGGCGAAATCCGGGCGGATCATGAATTCCGGGCGCGCAGCCGGCTCAGCAGTCCGTGGCGCGGCCCGAAGACGATCGTCAGGGCGAAAAGCAGCCCCGACATCAGCGCCATCATGCCGGCGGTGTTGGTGCTTTCGTAGCCGAACGCGGCCGGCAGCGCGATGGCCCCAACATGACCCAGCACGGCCGAGACCGCCCCTAACAGCATCGCCAACCCAATCATGACCGACAGCCGGTCGGTGAGCAAATGCGCCGTTGCGGCGGGCACGATGAGCATGGCCACGACGAGGATGTTGCCGACACTTTCGAACGCGGCGACGGCGGTGAGGGCGACCAGCGTCATGAGCAGGTAATGCATCAGCCGGGCGTTGATGCCGAGCGTGGTGGCCAGGGCGGGATCGAACGAGCTGATCTTGAGCTCCTTGTAGAGCAGCAACACACAGGTGAGGTTCAGCACCAACACCGTGCCGAGGGTCAACACCACCCGCGGGATGTCGTATCCCCCCACGCGCACCGTATCGAGCGGAGTCAATTCGATCGCGCCATACAGCACGCAGCCCGGATCGAGATCGACATGATCCGCCGCCTGAACGACCAGGAGCAGGCCCAACGCAAACAAGGCGGTGAACACCACGCCCATGCTGGCGCCTTCATCGACCTTTCCGGCGCCGCGGATCCATTCGGTGAACATGGCGGTCAGCACGCCGGCGATCGCCGCTCCCATGAACATCGGCAGGCTGGCGCGGCTTCCGGTCATGAGAAAAGCGACTGCCAACCCCGGCAGAACCGCGTGGCTGATGGCATCGCCCATCATGCTCATCCGGCGCAGGACGAGAAACGATCCGACCAGCGCGCAAGCCGCGGCGCAAAGCACGCCGGCGACAACGATCCAGCCGTCGAGCGCGCCGTTCCAGTTGCGCAGGCTCTCGAGCATTCGTTCGAACACGGAGCTCATTTCGGTTGCGGGATGGGCGCGCCACCGATCAGATGCGGGCTGGCCGGGACGGCCGCCGGCGCCCGGTCTTCAGCCAGAAGCAGCTCCAGGGTGTGGATCATTCCCGCACCGAGCACATGCTCGATGGCATCGGCGTCCCGATCCACATGCGACGGCGCAATATCCGCGTGCGTGATCAGGTACAGCTCCCACAGGCGATGGTTGCGCACCACCCGCGCCGCCAGCGCATACCCATCGGCCGTGAGACAAACCCGGTCGCTCGCGTCCACCACCACATGCCCCGCCCGGGCGGCGCGCCGGAGCTCGCGACGCAGTTCACGCGGCGACCAGGAACGCATCCGGAGCAGTTCACGCGTCGGAATCGGCTTCGAGGCGAGCGCGGTCTCGAGATTCGGCACCACGGCATCGTCTTCCCTCAACTCGTACGCGGCGCGGAGCAGGTGTTGTTGCCGGACTTTGCGCGAGAGTTCCCGGCGCCGGAGCCACCGGATCACGATGCCCCGGCGGACGCCGAACAACAGGCTCAGGAGGAACAACGCCGCCCCGACGAGGACGATCATCGCACCGGAGGGCAGGTTCGGAAAGAGCGCGCTGGCGGCGGCCCCCACCGCACAGGCCGCAGCCCCCATCACCGCCGCGAGCAAAGCCATCATGCCCAGACGCTCGGTCCAGAATCGCGCCGCGGCCGGCGGAATGATCAGCAAGGCGATGATCAGGATCAGCCCGACGGCCTGAAGCCCGATCACGGTCACCATCACGACCAATCCCATCATGACGACGTCCAGGACCACCGTTGGCCAGCCCTGGCTCGCGGCGTAATCGGCGTCGAAACAGAGCAGCTTGAACTCCTTGAAGAACGCGGTGCATACCACCAACACCAGCGCCGCCACCACCGCAATCCGCACCGCGTCGGACGCGATCATCGAGGCCGTCTTGCCGTAAATGAAGGACTCGAGCCCGGCCGAGTGGCCCTGACCCATGCGCTGGACCACGCCCAGGATGGCGACACCGGCGCCGAAGAACACGCTCAGCACGATCCCGAGCGCGGCGTCTTCCTTCAGCCGCGTGAGATTGCGCACGAGCAGAATGACCCCCAACCCCAGCAACCCGCTCACGGTCGCGCCCAGCAACAGCAGCCAGAGCGACTTGCCGGTGCCGCCCGCCGCCACGGACAACATGAAGGTCAGCCCAATGCCGGGCAGCATCGCATGACTCAGCGCGTCGCCCATGAGCGCGCGCTTGCGCAACAAAGTGAAACTCCCGATCACCCCCGCCGCCACCCCCAGCAACAGGGTACCCCCCACAACCACCCGGGTGTTGTAATCCTCCAGCAATACCACGCGCCGCCATTGCGCCGCCGTGGGCCAGGCATTCGACCGGTCCGTGAGACCGCCCCCCTGGCGCGACACACTCGCCTCGAGGCCGGGCTCGGCCCCGCGCGCGTCGACTGCAAAACCGAGCCAACAAACCGTCGTCATAACGAGAATCAGCCACACCCGTGGCGACGCGGGACTGTGTGCGGCGGTTCCACTGCCTTTCCCCTCACCCGGACCTTTTCCTGCCCTCGATGTCGAGCATGAGGCGCCATTGCCCGACTGGACACCGCGCTGTCCCTCCTCCAATTCCAAACCCCAAAACCCCCAATCCCCAATCCCCAATTGCCGCCCTCGGTCTGACCCCGCTTTCACGTTCGTCGCGCCTCCCGGCCCAACGCCTCGGCCGCCTCGGAGAGAAGCGTCAACCGTCCACCGTAGGTCTTGTGCAGGTTCTCGTGCGTGAAGACCTCCGCGGTCGGCCCATGCGCCACCACCCGCATGTTCAACAGAATCAAATGATCGAAATACTCGGACACCGTCTGCAGATCGTGATGCACCACCAGGCAGGTCTTGCCCGCCGACCGCAGATCCTGCAAGAGCCGGACGATGGCCTTCTCCGTCGCCGCGTCCACAGCCGCAAACGGCTCGTCCATCAGGTAAAGATCGGCTTCCTGCACCAGCGCGCGGGCCAGGAAGGTGCGCTGCTGTTGGCCGCCGGAGAGTTGGCTGATCTGACGATGAGCGAGATCGGCGATGCCGACGCGTTCGAGGGCGTGCCGGGCGATCTCACGATGCCGGCGAAGCACCGGTTTGAACCAGCCAATCCGCCCATACCGGCCCATCGTCACCACATCCAGCGCGCTCACCGGAAAATCCCAATCCACACTCTCGCGCTGTGGAACGTAACCAACCCGGTGCCGCTGCTTCCGATACGGTTCACCGAAGATCCGCACCCGGCCGGACGTGCGTGGGATCAGGTCCATGACCGCCTTGATCAGCGTGCTTTTGCCGGCGCCGTTGGGACCAACAATGCCGACCAGTTTGCCCGGCGGCACATCCAGATCCACATCCCACAAGACCGGCTTGCGGTGATAGGCCACCGTCATGTCGTGAATCGACAGCGGCGAGTCGGGCGAATGATCCCTGCCCTCGGTCTCCACCGTCACCGATGGTTGCGGGACCGCTCCCGGGCGCGTGGCCGCCGGAATGGCGCTTTCAGTCAACATGGTCGATCCATCCCCGGCACTTGCGTTGATTCGAGTTCATTCGCGGTTGAATGCGCTTACTGCCCATTCAGCGGGATATGGACAATTTCCCCTGCCAGCCGCGTTCGGGCGCCTGCCCGCCCAGGGCGCGCGCGACCGTGGTGATGTTGTGATCGAGCATCCCGAGGTAGGTCCCCTCGTAGCTGCCTTCCGCCCCCATCGCATCCGAATACAGTTCACCCCCCACGCGCAGGGCCTTTCCCCGCGATTGCACCCCTTGCGCCAGCGCCTCGATGTTCCGGGGCGAGACGCTCGACTCAACGAACACGGCGCGGACCTCCCGCTCGACAATGTAATCCACCAGCTCGTTGATCCGCTGTAGACCCGCTTCGCTCTCGGTGCTCAGTCCCTGCACCCCCATTACTTCTAAACCGAACGCGCGCCCAAAATAGTTGAACGCATCGTGAGAACTGATCAATACCCGGCTCGACTCGGGAACGGTCGCCAGCACCTGCCGGCCATAGGCCGCCAGCGCTTCGCAGCGCTTCGCGTAATCGGCCGCATTACGACGGTAAAGCTCCGCATTCGCCGGATCGTACTCCGCCAGCGTCCGACTCACCGCCTCGACCGCCTTCGCCCACGCCATCGGATCCATCCAGACATGCGGATCGTAATGGCCCCGCATCTCCTCCGGCTCGAGCAGATACTGCTCCTCGATCG
Source organism: Verrucomicrobiota bacterium (assembly GCA_023383055.1). Taxonomy (GTDB): domain Bacteria; phylum Verrucomicrobiota; class Verrucomicrobiia; order Limisphaerales; family JAHDYP01; genus JAHDYP01. The sequence continues at coordinate 69,913 of JAHDYP010000004.1, forward strand.
ACTCGGTGACCGCCTGGACCGGCTTGGTGCGCGCGATCTTGATGAGCGTGTCCGCCATCTTCCCCTCGAGCATCAAGCCCGCATAGAAAATCACGTCCGCCCGCATCATCGCCGCCACATCGTCCCTCGTCGGCTTGTAAAGGTGCGGATCCACCCCCGCTCCCATGATCCCGGTAACAGTCGCCTTTTCACCCGCCACCTGTCGCACAATGTCGGTGACCATCCCCACCGTGGTGGTGATCTGGTAGGGATAGGCTTTCGGCGCGGCCTTGGCGGTCGCGGGGATCAAAAGAGCCAGGGCAACTCCGAGCAGGTGGCGAACCCTACGGCGGGAGGACGATGAAGACCGGCCAGGAACACTTTGACAGCAATAGCTCACTATTTTGAACACTCAAATTGGAATAGACCATACATCAAAACTTGTCAAGCGACTCCCTTTCTGACTACCTTCGCCCACTTGTTCTACCGCCCATGGCCACCCGCACCGTCGAAGATTACATCAAACGCATCTACCTCGAACAGCAGGCCGGACTCGAACTCGTCCCCTTCGGCCGCCTCGCCTCCGCCATGGATGTCGTCCCCGGCACCGTCACCACCATGGTCAAGGCCCTCGCCGATTCCGGCCTCGTCGGCTACGAACCGCGCCAGGGCGTGCGCCTCACCCCCGCCGGCGAAATGCTCGCCCTCCATGTCCTGCGCCGACATCGCCTGATCGAGCTCTTCCTCGTCCGCGTGTTGAGGTTCGATTGGTCCGAAGTCCACGACGAAGCGGAGGAACTCGAGCACGCCGTCTCCGAACGTCTGATCGAACGGATCGATGAACTCCTGGGCCGGCCCGGATACGACCCCCATGGCGATCCCATCCCCGACGCCACCGGCCGGGTCGCCCAGCGCAACCTCGAGTCGCTCAGTTCGGCCCGCTCCAGCGGACGGGGCACGATCGCACGCATTGCCGATCAGGATCCGGAGTTCCTGCGCTATGCGACCGATCGCGGACTGATCCCGGGAGCGGTCCTGACGGTCGAAAGTGTCGATCCCATCGGCGAATCGATCCGGCTGGTCGTCGGCGACCGATCGCTCACCCTCGGCCGAACCGCCGCCGCCAAAATCCTCGTCGCCTGGGCATCACCTCTGGGGTCAGATCTCGATCGGGTTGACGCAGGCACCAACGGCTGAAGTGGTGGCGGAACGGCTGACGACGCTGCGAAACTGGAAGTGGAATTCCTATCCCGCCTACGCCGGTTATGTGGCGGCGCCGGATTGGCTGACTTGCCGCGTCTTGGGATCCTTGTGCGGGGGGCGGACCCTTCGGGAGCGGCAGTCGGCCGCTTCGGCCGGCGACTCGAGAAAGACCGCAAACTGGCGGGTCTGCTGGCTCGAGTGGAAGCCCAATCGCCACATGTCGAGATCTGACCCCCATCCGACAATCTGACCCGAAAGTAATTGCTTATTTACAGGATTAGCGGAATACCTTCTACGATGGCTACTATCAACGAAATCGCTCCCGATCTGTTTCGTCTCTCCATCTACGTGCCGGAGTTCGACATGCAGTTTAATCACTTCCTCGTGCGCGACGAGGAGCCGCTGCTCTTCCACGCGGGGTTTAAAAAGATGTTCCCGCTCCTGAGGGAATCCGTCGCCACCTTGATCGATCCCTCGAAGCTCCGCCATATCGCCTGGAGCCACTTTGAATCCGACGAATGCGGCGCGCTTAACGACTGGCTGCAAGTCGCGCCCCAGGCACAGGCGGTCTGCACCATGGTGGGCAAGCTGGTCAGTGTGGACGATTTCGCTATCCGCCCGGCGCGCGGCATGACCGCCGACGATGTCCTGACCACAGGCAAGTACCGGTTCCGATTCCACCGCTCGCCGCACATCCCGCACGGTTGGGACGCCGGTGTGTTGTTTGAGGAGGAGTGCAAGACCCTCTTCTGTTCGGATCTGTTTCATCATTTCGGCGATGTTGCGCCTGTGACTTCGTCTGATCTGATTGAACCGACTCGAAAGGCCATGCGGCAAATGCAGCAAGGCCCGCTGGCCGGTTACATGCCCTACACGAAGCAGACCGAAGGAGTTTTGCGGGCATTGGCCGATTCGAAGCCTGAAATGCTGGCCGTGATGCACGGCTCGTCCTATCGGGGCCCGTGTGCGGGAATGCTCCAGGAGCTTGCGGGAGTGATCAAGGCTACCTTCGACCAAGCCTAGGCTTTGGGGTCAGCCCCCAACGGTTCTACCGGCCATCGCCCGGCTGGCCGAACATTTCGATCGCGGCTTTGCCCACGCTCTGGGTATCCGCGAACGCATAGGCCGCGACGACCACGGTGCCGACCACCGGCAGGCTCATCCGCTGGAGCAACCGTCCCAACAGCCCGCTCGAGGCTTTCCGGGAAATAACCCGCTCGCCGACGCGCACCGCAACATCGCGCACCACCTGGCTCGTGGCGTGTTTGAACAGGCACTTGGTCAGGTGCTCCCGGTTCAGCGTGGCGCACTGCCCGAACGCCCCGGCGATATCGGCCACCATCTGCGCCTGAATCCGCCAGACCATCACCAGGTCGGGGAACAGGGTCACCAACCCCAGCGGCCCGGGCGGCAATGCCAGACTGCCGGACACCGTGGCCGCCTTCACCGAAGCCGACTGGATGATCTCCTGCGCGCGGACTTGCGGATTCGGATGGCGCGGCTCGCGGCTGGGGGGCACCCAGAGCACCGAGGCTTGAAACATCCGGCCCAAACGTTCGCGCACGATTCGCGCCCGCAGCCCGAGGTCGGGCCACAGAGTCTCGAACACCCGAAATGCGTCTCGTGCCTGCTCCGCGGTAAATCGTGCCTGGTTCATACGGCTGCTTTCGGTCCGTCGCCCGGAATGTTCCGAGCCGGCGCCCTTCCGTCAACCCCAAGCTTTGGCTCGAGTGCCGCCGAAACCGTCGGTCAACCCGCCAGGGCCACGCGCGCTGTAGAACGAGGATCCGCTCACACTCTTCGCTTTCCTCTTGCTTGTGAGTCGGCTCCAGCTGGTGTACTTGTCCCAGCATGACACTCGAAATAGCCCGGCCCGAGCAGAACGCACTCCTGACCATCGCCTTGATGGCGGCGTTCGCCGACGGCGGCAAGAGCGATCTCGAACGCGCGGAAGTGAAACGCATCGCCGAAAGCCTGCCGACAGGCGACATCAACCCGGCCGCGCTCTACCAGCGGGTGCTCCTCCGGCGACCCACCGCCGTCGAAGCCGCCGCCCCCCTCACCACCCCGGCGCTCTGCCAACTGGCTTATGAAATCGCCGTCGGCGTCTGCGAGGCCGACGACCGCCTCAACCCGGCTGAAACCGCTTTTCTTGCCGAGCTCCGCCAGGCTCTCGGGATTGACCCGCCGGCCGCCGACGCCATCCAGGAACAGGCCGACGCGGTCGCCCTGGCGCCGTTGACCGCGCCGGCCGTGGCCACCGGTCCCGTACCGCCGGTGCTCTCGGCCCGACAGCCCGATGCCGATCTGGACCGCATGATTCTCAACTATTCGATCTTGAACGGCGCGCTCGAACTGCTGCCCGAATCGCTCGCCACCATGGCCATCGTCCCGCTGCAGATGAAAATGGTCTATCGCGTCGGCAAGCATCACGGCTACGAACTCGACCGCCGTCACATCACCGAGTTGCTCGGCGCCGCCGGCGTCGGGCTCACCTCGCAGGTCGTCGAAGGCTTTGCCCGGAAACTCCTGGGCGGTCTGTTGGGCAAGGTCACCGGCGGCCTGGGTCGCCGCACGGGAAATCAGCTGGCCAGCTCCGCCATGTCCTTCGCCAGCACCTACGCCCTCGGCCAACTGGCCCAGCGTTACTACGCCGGCGGACGCCAACTCAGCGCGCTGCAGCTCAGGGATCTTTTCACCTCGTTGGCCGGGCAGGGCCAGTCCCTCCACGACCGTTACGCGGGCGAAATCCAACAACGCGCCCGCAGCCTCAACCCGGCCCAACTGCTGAGCCTCGTGCGCGGCCAACCGCAGAGCGATGTTGCGCCTTGAGCTCAGGCCCCGAGATCGGCCTACTCGGCTCGAATTCTGATGCGGCAGCCACCTACCAACGGACAGGCCACCCTGATCTGGCCGGGACCGATCCACCGGCGAGGCCGGCTCATCCGGTTGGCCCCGATCGCTTGGTCCGTGGTGATCGGCTTAGGTTTCGGGCTGAGCGAGCCTGACGCCGCCGGCGCGGGGGCAACCGATCCCGATCCCCTGGTCAGGGCGCTCGAGGTTGCGCCCTCCGCGCGCCCGGGATTCACCCGCATGACCCCGGCCCAAACCGGGATCGCTTTCACCAACCTGCTCGCCGAATCGCGTTACCTGACCAACCAGATCTATCTGAACGGGTCGGGTCTGGCCCTGGGCGATGTGGACGGCGACGGCCGGTGCGACCTTTACTTCTGCGGGTTGGACGGTTCCAACGCGCTGTATCGCAACCTCGGCGGCTGGCGTTTCACCAATATCACCGCCAGCGCCGGCGTGGCTTGCGAGGGCCAGGCTTCGACCGGGGCGGTGCTGGTCGATATCGATGGTGACCACGACCTGGACCTGTTGGTGAACGGCGTGGGAGTCGGCACGCGGCTCTTCCTGGGCGATGGCAAAGGGCGCTTCCACGAAGCGACGGAAAGCTCCGGTCTGCTGCGCCGCGGCGGCAGCACGTCGCTGGCGTTGGCGGACATCGACGGCGACGGCGATCTCGATCTGTACGTGGCCAACTATCGGAGCACCACCTTGCGTGACGAACCCAACACCCGCTTCCGCGCCAGCACCATCAGCAACCAACTCCAGGTCGTCGCCGTCAACGGCCGGCCCACCACCGAACCGGACCTCGTCGGCCGCTTCACCATCGATCCGGTCCATGGCATCCTCGAACATGGCGAGGCGGATCTCCTTTACCGCAACCTCGGCAACGGCAGATTCGAGCCGGTGGACTGGACCGGCGGGACTTTCCTGGACGACGCGGGCCGTCCGGCCGGGGTCCCCTACGACTGGACACTCTCGGCCATGTTCCGCGATTTCAACCAGGATGGCGCGCCCGATCTGTTCGTCTGCAGCGATTTTCAGTCGGAGGATCGACTCTGGCTCAACGACGGTCAGGGCCGGTTCCGGCGGTCTCCGGCCATGGCCCTGCGCCATATGAGCCTGTTCACGATGGGTCTCGATGTCGCCGACGTCGATCGGGACGGGCACGATGATTTCTTCGCGGCCGACATGCTGAGCCGGCAACACGATCTGCGCATGGTCCAGCTCGGCTATTTCAATCCCTTCATGCGCTCCGCCGGCCGCATCGACAGTTGCCCCCAATACTCCCGCAACATGCTCTTCTGGAACCGCGGCGACGGCACCTATACCGAAGTGGCGCAATTGGCCGGCGTCGAAGCCTCCGACTGGACCTGGAGCCCGGTGTTTCTCGACGTGGACGGCGACGGGTTCGAAGATCTGCTCACCGTCACCGGCCACGCCCGGGACGCGCAGAACATCGACGTCGCCCGCCAGATCGACGATCAGCTCCGCGGCCGCACCGTCTCGGCCCTCGAACATCTCACTCTGCGGCGCATGTTCCCGCCGTTGCACACGCCGAACTTCGCGTTTCGCAACCGGGGCGATCTGACGTTCGAAGAACGGGGATCGGCCTGGGGATTCGACGCGACCGAGATCTCGCAAGGGATTGCCCTCGGCGACCTCGATGGCGATGGCGACCTGGACGTGGCCATCAACTGCCTCAACGCGGGACCGTTGCTTTACCGGAACAAATGCGCCGCGCCCCGGGTCGCGGTGCGCCTCCGCGGCCAACCCGGCAACACCGGCGGCGTCGGGGCGCGCATCGTTCTGCGGGGCGGCGCGGTGCCGTTCCAATCCCAGGAAATGATCAGCGGCGGCCGTTATCTCTCGAGCGACGATCTCCTGCGCGTATTTGCCGCCGGCAATGCCACGAACCGGATGTCACTCGAAGTCCAGTGGCGCGGCGGACGCACCACCGTGGTGCCGGACGTCCGCGCCAATCAACTCCACGTGATCCGCGAACCGGCAACGGCCGCTCCCGCGCGATCCCCGCTTCCGGAGCCCGCTCCGTGGTTTGTCGAAGCCGGCCCCGGTGAGCCGGCCCATGTCGATCCGGTTTACGACGACTTCCAGCGACAACCGCTTTTGCCTCATGCCTTGAGCCAACTGGGGCCCGGCGTGGGCTGGTACGACCTCGACGGCGACGGCCGCGATGAACTGGTCGTCGGCAGCGGCCAGACCGGCCGGCTCTCGGTCTGGCGACACGCGCCCGCCACCGGCTTCGTCCCGGCGCGACAGGCCGCGCTTCGCTTCGTCGCGGACCACGACCAGACAACGATTCTCGGCTGGCAACGGTTTCCCGGGCGGCGCGGGCTGTTGATCGGGGTGGCGAATTACGAGGAAGGCCTGGGACCCGCCGTCCGGCTGACCGATCCCTCGGCCAACAGCCTCAGCGAGGTGCTGGGCGGACAAGCCTCGAGCCCGGGTCCCCTGGCCCTTGGCGATTGGGATGGCGACGGCGACCTGGACCTGTTCGTGGGAGGACGCGTGGTGCCGGGACGTTATCCGGAGCCGGCCTCCTCGATCCTGCTGGTCAATGAAGGGAATGACTTTCCGCTCGCCTCCAACCAGGCCCTCGATCGGTGCGGCCTGGTCAGCGGCGCCCTCTGGTCGGACCTGGACGGCGACGGTTATCCCGAGCTGGTCCTCGCTTGCGAATGGGGTCCGATCCGCGTTTACCGGCGGGAGGCAGGGCGTTTGCGCGAGATCACCGATCGACTCGGGTTGTCGCGGTATGCCGGCTGGTGGAACAGCGTGCACGCGGGCGACTTCGATGGAGACGGCCGGCTCGATCTGGTTGCCGGGAATTGGGGGCGCAACACGCGCTACCAAAGTTCCCTCAACCAGCCCGCCCGCGTCTATTACGGCGACCTCGACGGGGACGACGCGCCCGAGATCATCGAGGCCTATTTCGCGCCGGAGCTGGGCAAGCTGGTGCCCTGGCGGGATTGGGAGACCTTGTCCAAAAGCATCCCCTCGATCGTGGAACGGTTCGATAGCTTCACCGCGTTCAGTCAGGCGAGCGTGGCGGACATTCTCGGATCGCAGATCGACCAGATGCGCGAGTTGTCAGTGAACACCGCGGAGAGCATGGTTTTCCTGAACCGCGGCGATCGGTTCGAAGCGCGGCCGCTGCCGATCGAGGCGCAGGTCTCCCCCGTGTTCGGCATCACCGTGGGCGACTTCGACGGCGACGGCCACGAAGACCTCGTCGTCTGCCAGAACTTCTTCCGGGTATCGGCTGACGTATCCCGCCATGATGGCGGCCGCGGCCTCTGGCTGCGCGGCGATGGCCAGGGCGGTTTCCACCCGGTGCCGGGAGCCGAGTGCGGGATCGCCGTCTATGGCGAGGGCCGCGGCCTGGCGGCAGCCGATTTCGACCAGGACGGCCGGCTCGACCTCGCGGTCGGCCAGAACTCGAACCGCACACTCGTCTACCGCAACGTTCGCGGGCGTCCCGGACTTCGAGTGCGGCTCGATGGCCCTCCGGGCAACCCGGAGTCGGTGGGGGCGGTGGTTCGATTGGTGAACGCGGCCGGACAAATGGGGCCGGCCCGCGAAGTGCACGCCGGCAGCGGCTACTGGTCACAGGACAGCAGCACCCTGGTCCTGGCCGTGGCGGGCGCAGGTGAGGCGCAGGCCATTCAGGTGCGGTGGCCCGGAGGCAAATCCACTCGCAGCAATATCCCCCCGGGCGCGAGCGAAATCCGCGTGACGCGTGATGGAAGTGTCGTGCCCGGCGCCGCCTTTGGTCTTGTTCCCGCCGGGGGCCCTCGCTAATCTCCGCGCACAACCAAGCGGCGACCACGCCTCAGCCATGTCCGCAATCCATCTTTCCTTGGTCGATACGGTTCTGATTGTCGCGTATCTGGTCGGGGTGGCGGCGCTCGGGATCTGGTTCAGCCGCGGCATCCAGAGCAGCAAAGACTTCTTCCTGGCCGGCAAATCGTTGCCCTGGTGGGCGGCCGGGTTGTCGCTGGTGGTGTCGGACATTGGGGCCAAGGACATGGTGGGGTTGGCGGGCGATTCGTATCGCTACGGCCTGGTCATGATGAACTTCGATTTCATCGGCTGCATCTTTCCCGTCTTGATCGCGGCCTTTCTCTTCATGCCCTTCTTCTGGCTGGCGGGGGTGTACACCGTCCCCGAGTATCTGGGCCGCCGCTACAACCTCGGCGTGCGCACCTTCTTCGCCGTGATCTGGGTCCTGTTCATGGTCGGCACCCTCGGCACCATCTTCGTCAGCGCCGCCGCCATGTTCGAAGCCCTGCTGGGCTGGAACTTCTGGACCTCGGTCCTGTTGACGGCATTGCTCGTGGGACTCTACACGGCCTGGGGCGGCTTGCGCGCGGTGGTGGTCACCGACGCCCTGTCGTGCGTCATTCTCATTCTGGGCGCGGGCTTGATCTGTGGCCTGGGCCTGGCCGAGGCCGGCGGATGGACTGACGTGAAGCAGGCCGTCGCCCAGATGGAATGGACGGAGCACCACCTGAAACTCCTGCCGCCGGCCGATCATCCGGTCTATCCCTGGCCCGCGGTCCTGCTCGGCCTCGGGTTCGTGCTGGGTCCGGCTTACTGGATTGGCAACCAGGCCATCGTCCAACGGACCCTGGGAACGCGCACCCAAAACGAGGCGCGCGCTTCCTATGTCTTTTGCGCCGCCATCAAGCTGGTGTTCCCCATCCTGCTGGTCGTCCCGGGACTGATCGCCCTGGCACTCTTCTCGAAGGAACTGGGCGAGCCAGGCGCGGATTGGGATGGGAACCGCGTGTTGCCCATGCTCGTCGTGCGACTCTTGCCTCCGGGGGTGTTGGGACTGGTCATGGGCGCGTTCTTCGCCGGCGTCATGTCCAACCTCGATTCTTACGTCAACTCGGCGAGCACCATGATCGTTACGGACATTTACCGGCCCTTCCTGCGCCCGCACGCATCCGACCGCGAATGCCTGGCGCTCGGCCGCTGGCTTGTGGTCGCTTTGTTGCTGGGTGGCGTGGCAATCAGTTATCCCGTGAAAGCGGGGTTCGGCTCGGTTTTCGAGGCGTTCCAGACGTTTCTTTCATTCTTCCAGGGACCGCTGCTGGCGCTGCTGCTGATGGGAATGCTGACACGACGCGCCACACCGTGGGGCGGAGTCGCCGGCATGTTGATCGGGGTCGGCACCTCGATCACCCTGACTTCCGCGCAATGGTTGTTCGGATTGGAGGGAGGAGTTCCATTCCTGTGGGTGGCGTGGTGGTCGTTCGTCGCGGCCTTGGGCGCCGTTACCCTGGTCAGCGCAGTTACGCGGCCTCATCCCACGGAACAGTTGCGCGGACTCGTCTGCTGGCTGCCGGCAAATGAATCAAGGCACCCATGAACCCGATGTTCGGCTTTATCCAATCCTCGCTGCTGATGGCCGCGCTGCCCACGTGGACCGGCAAAGCGGCGTTCATCGGCGCTTTCGTCCTCCTGGTGGTGGTGTTGGTCCTCTTGCCACCGCGCTTGGCGGGCGAGACCGGCCGGGTGGTTCCCTGGTGGCGCAGGGTCCGGCTTTGGGCTGTGGTCGTGGCCCTGATTCAGATTGCCATTTACGCTTGTTGGGGCTGATTGTAACCGTCATCGGAGCGCCGGCCTCCGGCACGGCGACGTTGCGAAGCGGGTCTTCACCTGCCCGATAATCGTGCACCGTCAATGGGTTTCGATCACCGGCTGGAGCAGCGGTAGAGCCGAGAAATAGCGCCGCAGGTAACCTCGGTCCGAGGCCGCCAGTCGGTCCGCCTGGACCAAGGCATGGGCCGCCACGAGGAAATCCGGAATGAGCTGTTCCCGGGGACCGCCGGCATTGCGATAAGCGCGAAAGGACGATCCTGCCTGCCAGGCCGCCGCAGGCGTCAGGGATTCAAAGGAGACACCCAGCTTCGCCAACGCCTCCTGCAGGTTCGTTTCGGCGGCAAACGCCGGGGCCAACTCCGCATAGACCACATCGCAGATCACCAACTGTCCCTCACGTCGTGCCTCGATCAGACATCTTACCCAGGCACGGGCGTCGGGTTCGTCATTGAATATGGCGAGCAACGCCGACGAATCGATGGCGGTCTTCATCCCTGCTCTTACTCTGCCGGTCCACGAGTCTCGTCCAGCCACTCCTTCGAACCACCGCCCAGCCTGCCCTTGATACAGCCAACCGCGGAAAGCATTTCATCCTCATCGAAAACCGGCACCGCTTTGAGGAACGGCGCCGTTTCATCGAAGTCCAGGAGTTGCCCGGTCTTCAACCCGAGTTTCTCGCGAATCACAGCGGGGATCGTCACCTGCCCCTTGCTCGTAATGGTCGCTTTCATTGCGCGAATGTAAGGAATTGACGAAAGATTTACAAGTAACGATCTGATAAGACCCCTTCGCAGCGAACCCGACACACAGGGTGACAGGTTCATGGTGACGTCCCTGCATTTTCACTGGAAAATATTGCAATCAAATGGTTTACGTTTTACGAGTGCGGAATAGTGCCTGGCACTTTACCACTGACAACGCTGGTCAGGTCGTCAACCGCAGGCGGTGGGCGACCTGGCTTTTGAACGTTAGGGGCTACGCAGCGAGGTCCTCAACATCGCCGTGCCGGAGGCCGGCGCTCCGATGTGGTCGCGGAATGGATTTTGGAGTGACGCCCTCCCGGAGGCCGAGGCTCCAATGCGATTGCGCCCGCCCCTATTCCTCCGCCGCGATCGCTTGCATGGCGGCGCGCAGGTAACCCAGGGCGTAGGCCATGCCGGCATGCCAGGGCGCGCCACAGGTCATCTGCGGCGCGTGATCCGGGATGATGACGCCGGTATAGCCGTTCCGCCGCAGTATGCGGAGCACACGCGCCACGTCCACGTCTCCATCGTCAATGAACGTTTCCCGGTAGTATGGGACCTTGCCCCGCACGTTGCGGAGGTGCACATACGCGAGCTTGCCCAGCCGGCTGTAAGTGTCCACCGCTTCGTAGATGTCGCCTTCGGACATCTCGGAGAGCGTGCCCACGCAGAATTCGAGGGCGTTCCGCGGGCTCGGCTTGAGATCAAGCAGCTTCTGATAGAGCCGTGGTTGGTACACCAGCCGCGGCTGACCGCGCACCGTGGGCATCGGCGGATCATCCGGATGCGCCGCGAGGGTGACGCCGGCCTCTTCCGCAACCGGGATCAGTGCATCGAGAAAGTCTCTCAACCGTTGCCAGAGCTGATCCGTTGTGGCGGGCGGTACCGTCCCGGGAGGCGCCTTCGGGTCCACGACCATGTTCCAAACCATCCCGCGAGGCATCGGTTCGTCGAATGGCCCGTCCATGCCCACGGCCTCAGCCGCGCCGCGGGCAAATGGCCCCTTGATTCGACCGGCCACACCGGCAATCGAAAAGTTGTAGCCGAAGACAGGGATACCGGCGCGACCGACGGCGCGGATGAGGTCCTGAAGATTGGCCAACTGCCGGGCCTTCCTGGGGCCGTCCACCAGGACATCGCCCCAATGCGCGGGATCGAAATTCTCGATTGCCTCCAACTCCAATCCGTGTTCGTTGATCCGCCTTTTCAAGGCCAGGAGCTCTTCGCAGGTCCAGTGTCGATCGGGATCCCCGGCCAACCCCCAGCCGGCGGCGGTCCCGACGGGTTGATCGCCCGGGCGATTGCCGCATGACGATCGAAAATAATCGACCAGGTGGATCACCAGATGGGTACAACCGCATTGCCGGGCAAAACGATAGTGGTCCTCGTCGAGTTGGTGCCGATACAAACCAAGTCCCAGTTTCATGTCGTATCGCTCGTGACGTCAGAATCCAATGCTCGCACCGCCATCCACGGGCAGCACGACCCCGGTAATGAAGCGGGCGGCCGGAGACGCCAGAAAGACCGCCGCCATGCCCACGTCCTCCGGTTCTCCCAATCGCGCCATAGGGGTCCGGTTCAGAATCCGCTCGCGCCGTTTGGGATCGCCGGCCATGGCCTTGCGGGACATCTCGGTTTGGATCCAGCCCGGTGCGAGGGCGTTGACGCGGACGCCGTGGGGCGACCACTCCGTTGCCATTGCCCGGACCATGCCGACGTAGGCACTCTTGGCCGCACTGTAAGCCACGACATTGGGAATGCCCATCAACGAAGCCATGGAGGCAATAAACAAGATCGAGCCCGATCGCCGCTCGATCATCCCCGGTCCCACCGCGCGACCCAGGGCATGGGCGGCCAGAACGTGGGTCGTCAGCACCTCGAGAAACTCCGCCTCGGTCGTTTCGAGGATCGGTTTCTTGAGGTGAACACCGGCATTGTTGACGAGGATACCGATGGGTCCCCAATGACGCGTGACGCGTTCCACCAGCGCGGGCGCTTTGTCCAGCTGGTCGACGTCATGCACGACATAATCCGCGTTGGTTCCGATTTGAGCGACGGCTTCCCGGAGCACAGCCTCACGTCGGGCGGCCAGGATCACGCGAGCGCCGGCTGCCGCCATGCACCGTCCCATGGCCAGACCCAACCCCGATCCGCCGCCCGTGATCAGCGCCAACTGGCCGTCCAAACGGAAAGCCGCTGGCGACTGCGATAGCGCGCGATCAGCGGCCAGGGGCGGATGCTGATCGGATTGATTCGTCATGTGATCCATTCCATTCCATTCCACCGTACGGGGCGCAAAACGCGCGCAGGTATATCGTATCGCCGCGTCCTCGACAAGCAATGCTGTCGGCTGTTCCGGTTCCACCAGCCATTTACCTGCGCCACGCCGGGATGATTCATGGATTCAGGGACTTCTCCGCCTTAAAGAGAATTTGCCCAGCTAAAATGTCCAATCTCCCGCGTCCCAATTCTATGTCGCATATGCGACATGAAATCGGGACGTGGCGGAAGCGACGAGAACATTCGAGTGCGGCTGCGCGGTCGCCTGCTGCCCGTGCGATTGGTGCCCCCAACCAGTTACCTTCACCAAGCTGGGATGGGAACAGGGTGACAGGTTCGTGGGCGGCCTTCACTAAACTGACATGGGATTGTAGCCGCGATAGGGTGACAGGTTCATGGGCGGGGTGTTGGCTGATTATGGTCGACGGGCCATGAGAGTTTTGCTTAATTCCGATTCCAGCCAAGAAACCATGGACCTTAAGAAGTGGGATATTTTCAAGCGCTGTGGCCAACGCCGGGGTGTGGGGCATACACCCGTGGCGCTGATTGTAGACAGCCCGTGGATTCCCGGGCATCTCGGTATCTCGACGTTGGATTATTTGAGCGTGCCCGAGGTTTGGCTCGAGGCGAACCTGCGCGTGGAACAAGAATTGGCCGAGGCGATTCTGCTGCCAGGCTTTTGGGTCGAGATGGGCATGACGGCGGAGCCCAGCGCGTTTGGCTGCAAAGTCAGCCTGTTTCCCGATCGGACGCCGATCGCCCATCCCTTGACCGAAAAGATTGAGGCACTCGAAGGTCTGACGGTTCCCGATCCGCTCACGGACGGTCTTCTGCCGCTGATCCTGAATTATTACCGTCGCGCGGAGCCTCGCATCAACGACGCCGGGCACGTGATCAAGATGGTGGCGGCACGAGGGCCGTTGACGGTGGCGTCACATCTTCTGGGGGTGACCGAATTTCTGCTGGCGTTGAAGCTGAAGCCGGCGGCGACCCAGGCGCTATTGCGGGTGACCGCGACGCTGGTGCGCACCTGGCTGCAGGCCCAGGCGGACGCCCTCGAAGAAGTCGAGGCGGTGATGGTGCTCGACGACATCGCCGGTTTCCTTTCGCCGACCGATTACCTGGAGTTCGCGCATCCGCACTTGAAGACCGTGTTCGACGCATTCCCGGGCGCGCTGAAGGTATTCCATAACGACACGAACAACGCGGTGTCCTACCGGCACATGGCCGACCTGGGCATTCACATCTTCAACTTCACGCACCTCCAACCCCTCGACCAAGTGCGACGACTCGTCGGCCCGGACCTGTGTCTGATGGGCAATGTCCCTCCGCTCGAAGTGCTGGCCGAGGGGACACCTGACCAGGTCCGCACCGCAGCCCGGCATTGCCTCGAGATTCACGGTCGCCGTCCCGGACTCCTTCTATCCGCCGGGGGCGGTGTTTCACCCGGCACGCCGGGAGCCAATCTCGCGGCGTTGATCGAGGCAGCCCGGGATGGGGATCCTGAGCCTCGCGAGCATCGACTATGATCAAGATTGCCATCGTCGGAACCGGAGCGATTTCGGACACACACCTCCGGGCTTACGGGAAGTTCAGGGGTCACTGTCAGGTGGTTGCGCTGGTTGATCTTTATCCCGACAAAGCCCGAGCGAAGGCCGCCGAACACGGTCTGCCGGCCACGGTCTATCCGAATTACCAGGAACTGCTCGCGAAGGAGCACTTCGACGCCGCGTCGGTGTGTCTGCCGCCCTTCGGTCACGCGGAGGCTGCCCAGACCCTGTTGCGGGCCCGCAAGCATGTGCTGGTCGAAAAGCCGATGGCGACTTGCCTCGAGGAATGCGATGCCATGCTCGCGGCGGCCGAAGCCGGCGGTTCGCTCCTGTCCGTGGTCGCGCAAAGCCGTTTCAAGACCCCGATGATGAAACTGAAGGCCATCCTGGACTCCGGCCGCATCGGCAGGATCCTCCATGCCCAGGTGGATTCGTTCTGGTGGCGTGGCGGTCGTTACTACGACTTGTGGTGGCGCGGCACGTGGGAGAAAGAAGGCGGGGGCTGCACCATGAACCACGCGGTCCATCATATTGACATCTTTCAGTGGCTGCGCGGGCTGCCCTCCTCGCTCCAGGCGGTCACGCTCAATCTCGGCCACGAGAATTCCGAGGTCGAAGATTTTTCGACCGCCATCCTGACCTATGCCGATGGGTCGGTCGGCCAGATCACGGCATCCCTCGTGCACCACGGCGAATCCCAACAACTGATCTTCCAAGGGGAACATGCCAGGGTCTCCGTCCCATGGCAGGTCCTGGCGACCGACCAGCGTGACAACGGATTTCCCCAGGATAATCCCGCGCTCGCCGCGCAGTTGCAGGCTGACTACGATCGATTGCCCGCCGTCACCGAAGAAGGGCACGACGGCCAGATCCAGAACTTCCTGGAAGCGATCGCCGGCCGGCAAGAGCTGCTGGTGGACGGCCACGAAGGGCGAAAGACCATCGAGTTGATCACGGCGATTTACCAGTCCGGGCATTTGGGGAGGGCGGTGACATTGCCGCTCGGCCCGCGGGACCCGTTTTATACTCGAGAGGGGATTCTGCAGCGGGCGCGGCGTTACCATCAGAAGACCCGGAACGTGGAAAACTTCAACGACAACACCATCACCCTGGGTGGCAACTACGGCCGATAACCAACTCGCGAACCATGGCAGACGCTCAGAAATCCGACGGCATGCGCTACGCCCCCAAAGGCAAAGCCCTCAAGGTCTGTGGCCCCGGCGAGTTCCGATTCGCCGCCATCGGCCTGGATCACGGTCACATCTACGGCCAATGCAACGGGCTCCTGGAAGCTGGCGCCGAGTTGGTGTGGGTCCATGACCCCGATCCCGCCAAGGTCGCCGAGTTTTGCAGAACCTATCCCGGCACCAGGATCGCCCGGAGCGAAGTCGAGATCCTCGAGGATCCCTCGATTCACCTGGTCGCAAGCGCGCCGGTGCCCTGCGAACGGTGTCCGCTCGGGTTACGGGTCATGCGCCACGGCAAAGACTATTTCACGGACAAACCACCGATGACCACCCTGGCCCAACTGGCCGAAGCCCGGGCGGAGGTCGAGGCCACCGGGCGCATCTATGCCGTCTACTATGCCGAACGGCTGCATGTGGAAGCCGCCGTCCATGCGGGTGAGCTCATTCAAAAGGGCGCTATCGGTCGCGTGCTCCAGGTAATCGGACTCGGTCCCCACCGGATCAATGCCGCTTCCCGCCCGTCCTGGTTCTGGGAACGTGATCGGTATGGCGGGATTCTCGTGGATATCGGCAGCCACCAGATCGAACAGTTCCTTCATTACGCCGGCGCCAGGGAAGCACGCGTGTTGCACAGCAAGGTTGCCAATTATCAGTGGCCCCAGCACCCGGAGTTCGAGGATTTCGGCGATGCCACCCTGGTTGCGGACAACGGTGCGACCCAATATCTCCGGGTGGATTGGTTCACTCCTCCGGGTCTGGGCGCATGGGGCGACGGCCGAACTGTGATCCTCGGCACCGAAGGAACCATCGAGCTGCGCAAGTATCTCGATATCGCCCGCGATCCCGAGGGCGATCATGTTTACCTGGTCGATGCCCGTGGCGAACATCACTACGCCGTGCATGGCAAGGTCGGGTTCCCGTATTTCGGACAACTCATCCTGGATTGCCTGCATCGCAGCGAGACCGCGATGCCGCAGAAGCACACCTTCCTGGCGATCGAGCTCGCGCTCCAGGCTCAGGCCCAGGCAACGCGGATTGGCTCGGGCCCAGATCCCCGGTGAACCCGGACGGATCTGGCTCAGGATTGGATTGCGGACCGGGGTCAAAGCGCCGTCGGCGCTACCGCTCTGCCGGCGCAGTCCAAATAGCCGCGGGTTTATGGAGTGCGGCGGCAAACGCAGTGCGACGCCGCTTTGGCTTCCGTGCGGGAGGCAGGTACGCGGATGATATTCTGGAAGAAGTGAAATTGCCATCCCGATGCGAATGGCTGTGGGTTTCCGGTCTGATGTTGACCAGGCGGGTTGGAAAGAGCTTAGCTCACCCAAGATGATCCGTAAGAAACTCGGCGTCGTTCATTGCCTGATGCTTTGTCTGGCCGGCGTCCCCGCGTTCCTGGCCGCCGCACAAAGCCCGGTGGCCATTAACGAGTTCATGGCCCGGAACAGCCGCACGCTCGCCGACGAGGACGGCGCCTACTCGGATTGGATCGAGCTGCGCAACGTATCGACCGCCGACGTCAACCTCGACGGCTGGTTCCTGACCGATGCCCGGGCGAACCTGACCAAATGGCGGCTGCCGGCCACGACGCTGCCTGCCGGTGGTTACCTGGTGGTCTTCGCCTCAGGCAAGGACCGCGCCGTGGCCGGAGCCGAGTTGCACACGAACTTCGCGCTCGATGGTGGTGGCGAATATCTGGGCCTGGTGGAACCGGACGGGGCGACGATCGCGAGTGAGTTTGCCCCGGCGTATCCGGAGCAATTCAGCGACTTGTCGTACGGCAATGGCGAGCAGGTCGAGTCTACCGCCCTGATCGAGTCGGGCGCCCCGGCGCGATTCCAGATCCCGACGGACGACTCGCTTCAGGGAGCGTGGACTTCACTCAGTTTCAACGACTCGGCCTGGACCACCGGCAGCACCGGGCTTGGGTTCGACGAAAACAGTTCGGGCTCCACCCCGGGATTGTTTGCCTACTGGCCCGTCGATGAAGGCACGGGAAATACAACCGCCAACCTGGTCAACGGAGGCACGGCTGGCACGCTCCAGGGCGCCCAATGGATCAACAACGATCCGGTGCGAGGGACGGTGTTGAGTTTCGGCGGTGCGGACCAGTATGTGTCGGCGGGCAGCATCCCGGCGCTCGCGCGGAACAGCGGCAATTTTTCCTGGTCGTTTTGGCATTACCAGCGGTCGGTCCTCAACGTTAACTCCGTCGTGCTGGGCAACCGCGAGGGCGGAACCTCATCGCCGCTGCAGTTCGTCAAGTTCACTCCCACGAACTTCGAGTATTATCGGGATGGTCAAATCGGCATGGTGGGTTACCCGATCCCGAGCGGGCAATGGCTGCACCTGGCCGTGGTCAAGGCCGGCGGGACGTTGACCTATTACGCGGCTGGCGCAGTGGTGGGCGCGTCGGCGGTTGGCGGCGACATGGATGCGAATCCATTTTATTGGGGAGGGGATCCCGGGGCGCCGGGCGAGTATGCGGACGGATTGATCGACGACATCTCGCTCTGGACCGCGGCGTTGACGGCCGAGCAGATCGCGCTGCTGGCCAGTGGGTTTTCGCCGCTGGCCCTCGAGGGGCTCTCGGGGTTCGTAGGCACGGATCTCGCCGACGCCATGCTGGGCGTGAACGCCAGCGCCTACGTGCGTGTGCCCTTTCAAATCGATGACAAAGCCACGTTCAACACGCTCACGCTCCGGGTGCGGTACGACGACGGGTTCGTCGCCTACCTGAATGGCACCGAAGTCACCCGGCGCAATGCGCCCGCGACGCTGGCTTGGAATGCGCAGGCGCCGGTCGAGCGCGCGCTGAGCGAGGCGACGCAGTTTGAATCGATCGATTTGTCGGGATACCTCGATCTGCTGGTGAACGGCGGCAATGTGCTGGCGATTCAAGGTCTGAACTTCACCTCGAGCGATCCTGATTTTCTGGTTTTGCCCGAGCTGGAAGGATTGCTGGTGGAAGGCGAAGGGGCGCGTTACCTGGCGCGGCCGACGCCCGGCGCCGTCAATGATCTGGGCTATGTCGATTTCGTGGATGAGGTCGGGTTCAGCCATGATCGGGGCTATTACGATCACCCGTTCCAAGTGGCGCTGTCGTGCGGAACCAAGGACGCCACGATCCGTTACACCACCAACGGGACGGAGCCTTCGCTCAACAACGGCATTACGTACACCGGCCTGATCCCGGTGGATGGCAACACCATCCTGCGCGCGGCGGCGTTCAAGCCCGGCTATGGCACGCTCAATCCGGGAGCTCGCACCTACCTGTTCCTCGACGACGTGCTGGCTCAGGACGGCGCCGGGTTGCCACAAGCCTGGGGCAATGACTGGCGCCTGGACGCGCGCGTGGTTCAGGATCCCGCCTACGCCGGGCGTATCCGCGAAGACCTCAAATCGTTGCCCGTGGTCAGCATCCTCCTCGATCCCGAGCAGTTCTGGGGTCCGCAGGGCATCTACACCATGGCCACCAGCCAGGGCGTGAATTACGAACGGCCCGCTTCGGCCGAGATGTTCTTTCCCGATGGCTCACGCGACGGTTTCCAGATCAACTGCGGCCTGCGCATCGCCGGGGGTGCGAGCCGCAGTTCACTGACGCCGAAGCACGGCCTCCGGCTGCTGTTCAAGACCCAATACGGCGCCTCGAAACTCAACTATCGCTTCTTCGATGACACCGAGGTCGACGCGTTCGATTCCATCGCCTTCCGCCCCAATTTCAACATGTCCTGGGTCCGGACCGACAACTCCGGCCCGTTGAACAATGGGAATGCCGACGGCGCGGAGCGGACGCACGCCATCTACGTGCGCGACCAGTTCACGAAAGACAGTTACACGGCGATGGGCCAGGTGGGCGCCCACGAACGGTTCGTTCACCTCTACGTCAACGGCGTCTACTGGGGTCTCTATAACCCCTGCGAACGCACGGACGCCTCGTTCGCCGCCACCTACTTCGGCGGCGAAAAGGAGGAATACGACGCGATCTTCAGCGATCTCAGTTCCATTTCGCGCCCGGTCGACGGCGATAAAAACGCCTGGAACGCCATGCTCGATCTCGCCAATCAGGGGCTAACCACCCCGGTGAGTTACGCCGCCATCCAGTCGTACCTCGACGTCACGAACCTGGCCGATTACATGATGCTGAACTTCTACTGCGCCACCGTCGATTGGCCCTGGCAGAACTGGAATGCCCTGCGCAAACGCGAGTCCAACGCCCAGTTCCGCATGATCGTCTGGGACGCCGAATACACCCTCGAAACGCCGCCCTGGGTGCCCGAAGATCGGACCGGCGTGGGCGGCGCCCCGAGTGAAGCCGATTCCCCGGCCCGCCTCTATCATCACCTCCGCCAAAATGCCGAGTGGCGCATGCTCTTTGCCGATCGCGCGCACCGGCACTTCTTCAACGGGGGGGCCTTGACCCGCGAGCAGGCGACCGCTCGTTTCGAGCGGTTGTGCGACTGGATCGACCGCGCGATTGTGGGCGAATCGGCCCGGTGGGGCGACGTCGTCCGCACCACCCAACCGTACACTCGTAACGCCGAATGGCTCACCGAAAAGCAACGGCTGCTCACCGAGTTCTTCCCGGGCCGCACCGATAGAGTCATCCAGCAGTTGAAGCAGGCCGGCCTCTACCCGCAAGTCGTCGCGCCCTCGTTCAACTCTCACGGCGGAGTGTTCACCAGCGCCTTCTCCCTCTCGATGTCCGCCCCCGCCGGCTCGATTTATTACAGCACCAACGGCATCGATCCCCGCCTGCCCGGCGGCGCGCTGGCGCCAGGTTCCCTGCTCTATTCGCAACCCGTCACTCTGACCGGCAGCCGCCGGGTCATGGCGCGCGTGCTGCACAACACCGTCTGGAGCGCGCTCAACGAAGCGGTCTTCATCGAGGCCACTCCCCTGCCCCTGCGGATCACCGAGATCATGTTCCATCCGGATGCCCCGCCGCCGGGCAGCACCAACACCGCGTCGGACTTCGAGTTCATCGAGATCAAGAACGTCGGTTCCACCGCTTTCACCGCCACCGGGGTGCGCTTCACCAGCGGACTATCCTTCACCTTCACCAACAAACTCTTCGCTCCTGGCGAAATCGTCGTTCTGACCCGCCACCGCCAGGCCTTCACCGAACGCTACGGAACCGGCATCGCCGTCCTGGGCGAATTCACCGGCACCCTCGACAACGCGGGTGAACGGATCCGGCTCGAAGGTCCTCTGGGTGAGGTCATCCAGGAGTTTCGTTACTCGGACTGGTATCCCTTGACCGATGGTGTTGGGTTCTCGCTGGTCCCGGTCGATCCCACCGCGGAAACGGGATCGATGGACGACGCGACCTGGTGGCGGGCCAGCGGCCAACCCGGCGGTTCACCCGGAACGGATGATCCGATCCCGGAGCTCCCGACGGTGGTCGTCAACGAGATTCTCAGCCACACCGATCCGCCCGCATCGGACAGCATCGAGCTTCGCAATCTGGAAACGCACGCGGTGGACATCGGCGGATGGTTCCTGAGCGACGATCTCCAGACGCCTCACAAGTATCGAATCCCCCAAGGCACGCTGATCAGCGCCCATGGCTATCGCTTCTTCAGCGAGGCGGACTTCAACCCCACGCCCGGCCTGGGCTCGAGCTTCGCCCTCAGCTCGACCGGCGACGAAGTCTGGCTCTTCTCCGCCGATGCCGCGGGTCAACTGACCGGTTACCTGCATGGCACCCCCTTCCGCGCCGCCCAAAACGGGGTCAGCTTCGGGCGGTATCTGAACAGTGTGGGTGAGGAGTTCTTTCCAGCCCAATCGCAGGTCACTCTCGGCACGGCCAACGCCGGACCCCGGGTCGGTCCTGTGGTGATCAACGAAATCCTTTATCACCCGGCGTGGGGCCAGGACGAATATGTCGAGCTGAAGAATATCGCGGCGACGAACGTTCCACTCTACGACCCGCTGAATCCCGCCAATACCTGGAGCCTGAGCGGATTCGGATTCGATCTTCCCACCGGTGTCGTCCTGCCACCGCAGGGCCTGCTCGTCATCAGCCGCCTCGATCCCGCCTCGTTCCGCGCCAAATACTCCGTTCCTGCCGCGGTCCAGGTCTTCGGCCCCACCACCGGCATCCTCCAAAACGACGGTGAAAACCTGGAGCTGCGACGGCCCGATGCGCCCAACCCCGACGGCGTCCCCTACCTCACCGTGGACGCTGTGCGCTACCAGGATCAAGCGCCCTGGCCGATCGCCGCCGACGGCGAAGGCGCCGCGCTGCAACGCCGCGTCAGCGAGGCTTACGGCAACGACCCGGCCAATTGGTTCGCCGCCGGCATCACTCCCGGTCTGAACAACTCGACCAACGCGCCGCCCGAGATTCGTCTACTGCGCCCGCTCGACCAGCAAGCCTTTGAAGCCGGCGGATCGATCGAACTTGAGGCCGACGCGCTCGACCGCGATGGCACGGTCCGACGCGTCGAGTTCTTCGTCGATGGCCTGAGGCTCGGCGTAGTGAGCACGCCGCCTTACATCCTGTCGTGGGCCTTCCCCGACGCCGGCGTGCATCTTCTCACCGCCCGCGCCACGGACGATCGCTTTTCGACCACGACGTCCATCGCCGTTCAAGTGGCCGTGGTCGCCCCCGAACAGGTCAACCTCGTCGCCACCGGCTCCCTCTGGAGTTACCTGGACACCGGGCTTTTCCCCGGCGACGGATGGATCGAAGTGGGCTTCGACGACTCGACCTGGTCCCGTGGACCGGCCCAGTTGGGTTATGGCGATGGCGACGAGGCCACGGTGGTCAGCTATGGCGGTGTGGCCGGAAACAAACACATCACCACCTGGTTCCGCCGGGCTTTTGCGGTGGCGGAGGTCGAAGCCTGGCTCGGCCTGCGATTGGGCGTGCTGCGCGACGACGGCGTGGTGGTCTATCTGAATGGAACCGAGATCTTCCGTGACAATTTGCCGGCGGGTGTGCCGATCGCCTCGAACACCCTGGCCCTGCAGGCCGTGGAGGACAACAGCTACCTCCAGACTACGGTCGATCCCGGCCTTTTGCTCGAGGGCATCAATCAACTCGCAGCGGAGATCCATCAAGTCAGCGCGGACAGTTCCGATATCAGCTTCGATCTTCAGCTCGACGGCACCCGGATGTCCGCACCGCCAACCCCCTGGCTGCAGGTCCAGAGACTGGGACGCGACCTGGTTCTCTATTGGCCCAACGGCCTGACCGGGTACGTCCTCGAATCGACGCTTCAACTGGCGCCGGCCAATTGGACGCCTGTTGCCGGCGTCGATGGCAACCAGGTCATGCTGGATCCGAGCGGCCAGACGCGATTCTACCGGTTGCGCGGCCCCTGATGGGCCAGGAGACGGCCGCTGAAATATCCAAACGCTACCAACAGCCATCTGCAGTGTCTCGGTGATGAAGTGTTTAGGTCCGTCTGTAAGCCGCGTTTGAACCAGGAAAAACCTTTGACCTTTCGATAGTTAATTCTTATACATCAGCACTGTTAACCCATCACCCACAAAATCTATGAGAAAAATTCTCTGGCGGAATACCTTCCGCATTCTGCCGGCGGTCATGCTCGGCCTGATTGCCGGCAACCTGCAGGCACAGATCACTAACGAAGTCTTCTTCGAAGACTTTAACAGCGGCACCATCGATCCCGCAAAGTTTGAACCCGACTCTCCGTTCTTTGAAGGCGGCGTTGGCAACATCGTCGGCGCCATCAACAACGGCGAACTCGAGTTCACCGGCACGGTTTCCCAAAGATGGTGGGCCGGGGCAACCTTGCGACTTGTGCCCACCTTCACCGTGTCTGAAGAAGCCGACATCGTCATGTCCGTCGACCGGGTCCGCGAAGCGGGCGTCGGTACCGCCTCCCGCAGCGCGCTCTGGATCATGGACGACACGCAGACCAAATATGTGCTGTTTGCCGATGTGCGTGGCGAGGAGGGGTGGCGCTTCAACCGGAAGATCGGTGAAGCCGGGGATAATCCCACGGGCGGCGGCACCATCATTACCGCCTTCGACGGCGCGACCTTCGACAACGGACTTTTGCACCGGATGAAAGTCGTCGTCAACGGCGAAACCGTGAGGCTTTACCTCGACGATATTTTCGGCGCGGAAGCGAGGTTCCCCTACAAGAACCTGATCTTCCACGTAGGAAGCTACGCTCGGAACGACGCTACTGATACCGGCACTCCCGACACGGCGCACACGATCTTCGACAACTTGCGTGTCGAGGAAATTGCGAAGGCCAGCTTCGGCCAGAGCGCCGTCACTCTGCAACAAGGGCAGACGACCCAGGGCATCGCGGTTCGCATCCCGACAGAAGTCAATGCCTCCAGCGCCGTGCAAATCCGGGTCGTAAGCAGCGATCCCGCCGTGGCCATTCCCGTCGGAGCTGTGGGCGGCACCCTAACCCTGACCTTCGCCGCTGGCGGTTCCAACGAGCAGACGATCGATGTTCAGGCCATTAGCTTGGGCGCAGCCGCCTTCACGCTCGAGAACGATATCGGCATGGCCGGCGAGAGCCTCGCTGTGACCGTCATCGAACCGGCCGGCATCCGGCTGCAGGATGACTTCGCCGGCGCAACCCTCGATCCCACCAAGTGGGAGCTTAACGAGCAGGGCTTCGAAGCCGGCACCGGGACCTTTGTCACGGACACCTTCAACGGAGCGCTCGAGATCTACGGGCTCTGCGATGCCCAGTATTGGGCCGGGAATTCGGTCAAATCGGTCCGGAGCTTCACCGCGACGCAGGAACTCCCGCTGATCGTTGAAGTGGACCGCGTGTCCATCGATCCCGCCACCAGCACGGCGGCACGTACTGGCGTTTACGTGACCACCGACGACCGCTCCCAATTCATCTGGTTCGGCCAGAACTACGGCGAAACCGGCTGGCAGATTAATCTGAACCCGGGCAATCCGACCGGCAGCGGCACCGCCCTCGCCGCATTTAGTGCGCTCGCGGGAGATACCGCATCCCACAAGCTCAGGATCGTCGCGGATGGCTCCGTGGCTGAAGTGTTCCTCGATGGCGTCTCCGGCGGTCAGTTCCCGTTCCCGGTCAGCTCGGGACTGTATGTCGAGCTCGGGGCCTACGCCCGGGCAAACACCGATTACGTGAGCGGTATCTTCGACAATGTGAAGGTCCAAAACGCCGTGCCGTGCGTCAGCGCGGCACCCAGGTCCATCACCACCGCCCAAGGGGACAATTCCAACGTGGTGACCGTCACGATTCCGAGGTTGCTGAACGCGACCCAGGCCGTGAATGTGACCGTCACCAGCGCCGATCCGAGCGTGGCCGCTCCGGAAGGCGCGGTCGGCGGCAGTCTTACCCTGAACTTCGCGGCGGGCGCCGCCAACTCGCAGAGCTTCGGCGTCGTGGCCAGTAGCAAGGGACAAACGACCTTCCAGCTCGCCAACGACGTGGGGGCCTGCCTCGACGTAACGAGTCTGGCAATCACCGTAACCTCCGTGCTGGGTGTGGAATTCAGCGATGACTTCGCCACCGCCATTGATCCTGCCAAGTGGCAGACGTTATCCACTCCGCTGAATGCCGCCACTCCCGGCACCGCCACGGCGGGTTCAGGCGTCACGATCGACAACGGTCAAGTCAAGATGGCTGTCACCGCCGAAACGAACGAGTGGCCGGGCTTCGCCCTGACCATGGTCGACACTTACAGCGCGGCGCTGCTCGACCCCGTGGCCTTCGAAGTGGACCGGGTGAAACTGGACTACACGCTCGTCACCGGTACCTCGGCCAAACAGCGGACAGGTGTATGGGTCCTCGACGGCAGCAGCACGAACTACGTGTTCTTCGGCGAGTACGCCACGTGGGACGGCACGGCGGGCGGCTGGCAGCACAACCGCGTCATCGGCCAGGTAGGCGACCCCGCCCTGCCCGCCGCCGGCGTGGCCATCCCGGCGTTTAATGCCGCCCGGTTCAACGATCAGGGCAATCATAGGATCCGCGTGGAGGTTAACGGAATAACCGCCCGGCTCTACCTCGACGGCGTCTTCGGCGCCGAGGTGCCCTTCCCGTTCGCCAGCAACATCAGGTTCGGGTTTGGCACTTATGTGCTCGCGGCCACGGACATCGCCACGGGACTCTTCGATAACGCGGCCGTCCTGACCGCGGTCGAAACCCTCGGCACCCTGGCCGCCGCGGTTCAAGCCAACGGCGACGTCGTCATCAGCTGGGAAGGCGCCGGCAACCTACAGTCCAGCGCCGTGCTGGGCGATCCGCAGGCCTGGTCGGCCGTCAGCCCCGCGCCGACGGGTAATTCAGTCACGATCCCGGCAGCCCAGTTGGGTCAGCAACGGTTCTATCGACTGGCTCCTTAAGAGTCGGTTGCATTCATCCAAGGGCGGGTCCGCAAGGGCCCGCCCTTCTTTTTTCGAGCGTGCGGTCTCGTTGTGACTTGGCCCCGCGCATTCGACAACCTCGCGCCGTCGACGCTGACGCTCTGCCGGCGCAGTCCAAGTGGGCCGCGGGCTTCCTGAACGCGCGACTTTCCTCCAGCTCAGCTCCCCTTCAAGAAATATGCCCGCTGCTTCTCCGTGATCGGCCGGCCCAGCCGTTCCAGCACCTTGAGCATGTCCTCCCAGACCTCGCGCTTGATCGCGAGACTCTGATTCCGCAGCAGGTAGGCCGGGTGATACGTCGGCATCAGCGGGATATCCCGAAAGGTCAGCCATTGCCCCCGCAACCGCGTGATGCCTTGAATCCGCCCCATCAGCCCCTCGACGGCGGTCGCTCCCAGCGCCACAATCACCTGCGGCCGGATGATGTCGATCTGAGCCAGCAGATAGGGTAGACAGGTCTTCATCTCGTCGCCGGTCGGTTTACGATTCCCGGCGGTCTGTCCCGGCGTGTCCGGACGGCACTTGAGAATGTTGGCGATGTAAACCGTTTCCCGCGAATACCCCATCGTCTGAATGATCCGGGTCAGGAGTTGCCCGGCCCGGCCCACAAACGGTTCGCCTTGCGCGTCTTCGTCCGCGCCGGGCGCTTCACCCACGAACATCAAGGGCGAATGAATGTCGCCCACGCCAAAGACGACGTTCTTGCGCGCGGCGGCGAGGTGATCGCACTTCTGACAGACCAGCGCGCGCGCCCGGAGCTCCGCCATGGCGGTTTCCCGCGCCTCCGGGTCGAGCGGCGTCGCCGTCGCACCGAACGGTGCCGGCGCGAGCGGGGCGAAGGTTGCCTGCGCCGCCGGCGCGGTGGCTGGGGGGATTGGGGGAGCGGGGGTCCTGGGCTGGGCCGGCACCGGCCGCCGCAGCGCCTGGAGCGTTTCAGCCGCAACCGGAACGAACTGGACTCCCCGGCTCTTGAGCCCTTCAACATGGGCGATCGTGGCGTCCAATAATTGGTCGAAATCGGTCCGCATGGGTCGGCATCGTAACGGGCGCTGACGGACGCGCACGGCATTTTTTTGCCGAAATCCGGTTTTCCATGGCCCGGGATGGCTCATGCCCGCGCCAAGTCCGCTCGCAAAGCGTCTTTACCCATGGAAATTCCGGGATACGATCCAGGCCATGACACGACACTGCTGGCAGTGTGGCATGGAATGGACCTTATCCGGGCAGCCCGGCCGAAGCGAAAGCTGCCTGCGTTGCCGGTCGGATCTCCGGGTCTGCCTCAATTGTCTGAGCTACGACCCGCGCTCGGCCTATCAATGCCGTGACCGGCGCGCCGATCCGGTCGCGGAAAAGCATCTCGGCAATTACTGCGAGTATTTCGAGTTCATCCGCCGCGTCTACGTCCCGCCCGCGCAGGGTAATCCGCGAGAATCTTCCGCCCGGGATACGCTCAAGAAGTTGCTCGGCGACTGATGCCCGATTTCCCCTTGTCAGCATCTGGCGTGGTTCCTACAGTCACCCTGTGTCGGAAAGTGAATCGAGCCAACTTTGGCCGTGCAGGTCGTATAACCCCTTTCTCCCGCCGTCGTATGATCGAACTGATTCAATTCCCTTGGAGCCCTTTCTGTATCGTGGCTCGTCGCATCCTCGATTACGCCCGCGCCCGCTACAAGATGGTCAATATCCCCAATGACGATCGTTCCCTGGTCTGGCGGCTCACGCGCGCCCGGTACTACCAGGTCCCCATCATCAGGGATGGCAAACAGGTGATCTTCGAGTTGGGCGACGAGACCCAGGTGGTGGCCAAGTACCTCGACGGCAAATTCCAGCTGGGGCTCTTTCCCCACAAGCTCGACGGCGTCCAGCGCATCATTTGGCGCTACATCGAAAACGAAGTCGAAGGCTTCGGGTTCAAACTGAACGACATTCACTGGCAGGAGTTCGTGCCGAAAGCCGGCGCCGCCGGATTCGTCCGCCATAAGGAACGGAAGTTCGGCCGCGGCTGTCTCGACCAGTGGCGCGAACAACA
Source organism: Verrucomicrobiota bacterium (assembly GCA_023383055.1). GTDB lineage: Bacteria > Verrucomicrobiota > Verrucomicrobiia > Limisphaerales > JAHDYP01 > JAHDYP01. The sequence goes on from JAHDYP010000004.1 coordinate 97,710, forward strand.
ACCCCAACTGCTGGCCGGTTTGACGCGCGCCCTGATCCCCTTCGAGGAGATGCTCCTCGCCCATCCCTTCCTCCTCGAAGATCGCCCGCGCTTCCTGGATTTCGACCTCTACGGCATCCTGGGCAATTTCCTCTACTCCGGCCATTACGAGTTGCCGGCCGAACATACCCGGCTCGGCGAATGGTATGCCCGCATGGATCGCATTTAACTTTAACTCCGTGAAGAATTACATCCTCGACACCAACGTCCTCCTCCACGACCCCAACTCCCTCCTCAGCTTCCAGGATAATCACGTCCTGATCCCGATCGAAGTCATCGAAGAAATCGACCGCTTCAAACGCGAATCGACCGAGCGCGGCCAGAATGCCCGGTCGGTCTCGCGCATGCTCGACGGTCTGCGCGAGCAGGGACGGCTCAGTGAAGGAGTCCTGTTGCCCAATGGCGGACGACTCCGGATTGTCTTCCACAACCGTAACGGGAACGGTCATGTCACCATCGGCGATAACACCGTGGACGGGCGCATTGTCGGCGTGGCCCGCGATATCCAGATGGAGCACCCCGACCAATCGACCATCCTCGTCACCAAAGACATCAACCTCCGCATCAAAGCCGATGCCCTGGGTCTTCAAGCCGAGGATTACGAGACCGATCATGTCCTGATCAAGGACCTCTATACCGGGATGTTCGAACGCCTCACCAGCGCCGAGCAGATGGCCGGGTTCCGCGCCGCCAACGGCATGGAACTGCTGAACGGCGCCACCCATTCCCCGAACGAATACTGCACGCTCATCGAGGAAACCAACCTCAAGCGCACCCTGCTCGCCAAGGTCGACCTGGCCGGCACCCGGCTGGTGCCGATCACCGACGCCCGCGAAGGAGTCTGGGGCATCAAACCCCGAAACCGCGAACAGCATTTCGCCTTCGATGCCCTGCTCGACGACCGCATCAAACTGGTCACCCTCATGGGCAAGGCCGGCACCGGCAAAACTCTCCTTGCCATGGCCGCCGGCCTCCGCAAAACCATCCAGGACCGCGAATACCGCCGCCTCGTCGTCGCCCGTCCCACCATCTCCATGGGCCGCGAGCTCGGCTTCCTGCCCGGATCCCTCGAGGAGAAACTCGATCCCTGGATGCAGCCGATCCACGACGCGCTGGAGATGCTCAGCGACCTGAACATGGGCCACGAGCAGCGCCGGGCCAGCGATCTCATGCGCTCCGGCATGATCGTCGTCGAAGCCCTCAGCTACATCCGCGGCCGCAGCATCGCCAACCAGTTCATGGTCATCGACGAAGCCCAGAACCTCACCCCGCTCGAAGTCAAAACCATCGTGACCCGGGTCGGCCCGGGGACGAAAATCATCTTTACCGGCGACCCCTATCAGATCGACAACCCCTACGTCGATTCCTCCTCCAACGGGTTCAATTACGTCGTCAGCCGGTTTCGCACCGAACCGCTCGCCGCCCATATCGAACTCCAAAAAGGCGAACGCTCCGAACTGGCCGAGCGCGCCGCCAACCTCTTGTAAACCCCATGATCATCGGCGTCCCCAAGGAGATTAAGGACCAGGAATACCGCGTCGCCCTGCTCCCCTCCGCCGCCTACCAACTCGTCAAACGCGGCCACACGGTGCTCGTCGAACGCAACGCGGGCATCGGCGCCGGCTTTGCCGACGACGATTACGCGCAGGCCGGAGCCACCCTCGCCGCCCACCCTGCCGAGGTCTTCGCCCGTGGTGAGCTGATCGTCAAAGTCAAGGAACCGCAACCCTCGGAGTTGCCCCTGCTGCGACGCGGCCAACTGCTCTTCACTTACCTCCACCTCGCGGCTAGCAAACCGCTCACCGAGGCACTGCTCGCGTCCGGCGTCACCGCGCTCGCCTACGAAACCATCGAGCTCAACCGCCGGCTCCCGCTCCTCGAGCCCATGAGCGAAATCGCCGGGCGGATGTCGGTGCTCGTCGGCGGTTATTTCCTGGCAAAACATTTCGGCGGCAGCGGCACGCTCCTGGGTGGCGTGCCGGGCGTGCTCCCGGGAAAGGTGGTCGTCCTCGGTGGCGGCGTCGCCGGCATTAACGCCGCCCGCATGGCCACCGGCATCGGCGCCGATGTCACCATCCTCGAAGTCGATGTCGAAAGAATGCGCTTCCTCGACATCACCCTGCACACCGCGCATACGCTCTACTCGAACGAGGTGCACCTCATGGAACTGCTCCCGCAGGTGGACCTGCTGATCGGCGCCGTGCTGGTCATGGGCGCCCGGGCCCCGAGATTGATCCGACGCGATATGCTGCGCCGGATGCGACCCGGCAGTGTGCTGGTGGATATTGCCATCGACCAGGGCGGTTGCGCCGAAACCTCCCGCCCCACCACCCACCACGATCCGGTGTTCGTGGAAGAGGGCGTCACCCATTATTGCGTGGCGAACATGCCGGCAGCCTATGCCCGCACCGCCACCCAGGCGCTCGCCAACGTCACCTGCCCCTTCATCGAACTCCTGGCCGACACCGGCCTCAACGAAGCCTGCCGGCGTCAACCGGCCCTCCTCGGCGGAATCAATCTCCTCGACGGCCGCCTCACTTGCCGCGCGGTCGCTGAAGCCCATAATCTTCCCTGCTCCGAACCGTTCCAGTAGCTCCAACTCGGCGTCAGGGTGCGGGCTCGTCACCCGGCGGTTGGCGATGCGGGCCTGGCCAGCACGTTCGCGGACCGGCTCAAGGAGGGTTGCTCGTCCGCAACCGGTAGTATCGTTCCGGAGCGTCGGTCGCTACCGGCACCGGGCTTCCAACCCCCAGCGTTTGCCAATCCCCTCGAAGCCCCTCCGCCGACTCGAGCGCAAACCCGGGCGCAGACCAGAAGAGGTGCCATTCCCCGCCGAACGCCAGCCAGCGCAAGCTGGGCAGCGGCTCAGCCTGGAGCTGCAGATCGAAGCTGGTGTCGGAAGAGGTTGGGTTCTCCTGATGCACCTCCACCGCCAGGACATTCGTTCCGGATCGAAGGTAAGAGCCAGCCACATTCGCTGAGTGAAACTGCGCGCCGTCGTCGTCCGCCAGCGAAGCGGTCGTCAGGTAGTCGACCGGTCCGGGCGGGAGATTACTCGTGAACACCCGCTGGCCATTCAGGTAGACAATCCCACCGTCGTCCCGCTGGAACTGGATCACCAACCCGCCGTAGGCGGAGGGATCCTCAACCTCAAACGCGTGCCGGAAATAATAGGTGATGAATTTGGCGCCCGCGTTTGGGCCGTAGCTGATCACCGTAGCCTCCGGCCGGCCGGCCGAGGCATCGCCATACCCCAACTCCGCTGGGCCCTGACTCCAGCCCGTGTCATCAAAGTCCGGCGCCCTCCAGGCCTCCCCCTGGTTCGAACCGTCATCGAGATAAGACCAGACGGAGCCCGCCGGCACCAGGGTCACCCGCTCGGGCGTGGGGCCTGGTTTCAGATACCACACCGCGGCCTGGCCCGTCACCTGGCCACCCTCCACCCCGTTAATGCGAATGCGAAGCAGCTCCGCCTCACCCACCGGCCCGGCCCCCACGTATGCGTGCTTCACAGTCTCACCCGGCGCGAATACGAGGGCCCCCGAAGCGAGCACACCCCCGTCGTTCTCCAGCGCGTAGTGAACCGTCACCGGGTTGGTGGTGAAGCTGCTCAGCCTAATCGGTATGCCGTCGGCCAGTTGTTCCAGCCGAAACTGGTTTGTGCGAGTGGCAATCCCCACCCCCACTGGGGCGTCCGACGGTGTGGTCATGAATGCGGTCAGGCGCCATCCTTCGGTCGCCCCATCCCAAACCGCGTTCTCCGGGTGGTGCGGGTCTGTTGCGCTCAGCCAGTTGCCACGCAGATCCATCTGGCTCTCGCGGTAGATCCAGTCGGCCCAAGTGTAACCGAATACGTCCCGATAATTGAACAGCAGATACGAGTTCGTCACCTCCAGATAGCCGTTATACGTCCAGTCGTAGTTGTCACCAAACCGCGCCCCCGAAAGGTTGCCGAGACTCAGACAATGATCCGCGCGAACGCGGGGCGAATCGCTGCCGGTGCTGTAGCCGGCCTCGATGCCCTGGCCATTGTTCAGGCAGACATTGTCCGCCATCCGCACCACGCGCCCACCGCCCGACCACGCAAAAGCCTCATGAAAACAGGACTCCACCCAGCAGCCGCTGACTTCCATCGTGCCGGCACCGCCGCTGCCGTGGTCAATCCCGTCGTCCTTTGCCCAGCCGATCAACGTGTCGCGAATTTCATGGGTGCCGGTCGTGAAATAAATGGCGTCGTTATCCGCATCGTCAAATGCGGCCGAATCCTCCGGAAACTCGATCAACGCCGAACGGTAAATGCGCACGGCTCCTCCGTTGTACTCGCCTCCCGTCACGAACCGCTGCACCAGGCAACCGTCAAGCGTCAGTCGCGCATCCTTCCCATGGCCAAACTGCCCGGCATGCCTCATCGCAAAACAGTTCGTCAGCGCCACCTCCGCCCCGTCGATGAGAAACAACGCTTGCTCCTTCCGATGCACCGCATAGCCGGGGTTCTCCTCAAACCAGTCGGCATTGGCCCCGCTGCCGGTGAACATCGCCCCCGACGCCTCCACCCGCGCCCCATCCCCCCGCACCAGGAACCCGCCCCATGGCGCCGCCCCCTCTGCTGGCAGGAACACCACCGGACGCTCCAACGTCCCCTCCACCACCATCACTCCGTCAATCACCAGGTCCGCACCCCCCGCCAACCGGATCACACTCCCCGCCCCCACCCGCAACACACTCCCCGCCGTCACCGTCAGCGTGCCATCCACCGCAATCCGCGAGTCCTCCGACCAATCCACCGCTCCCGACAATTCGCCGGCGACCGTCGTCCAGGTCGTCACCGACTCGATCGCCACCGTCTTCAACCGCGACAACGCCTCCATCCGCACCGCATAGGGCACCGTCTCACCCGCATTCCCCGCCGCCAGGAAACCCGATCCTACACCCCGCCGCATCACGATCGACGGTTGACCTTCGGCCCGCACCGCCCCGTTCGCCCGCAACGCACCCCCTCCCGTATTCCACAACCGGGCCACCACCGGGATCTCATAACCTGCTGGGAACACCGGCGGCAGCACTACTTCCAACTCCCCGCCAGCCAGTTCCTCCGGCGCCGATGGAATCAGCGGATGCGGTGTCCACGCCGGCAACCCCACCTCCGAAGTTCCGCGTTCCATGTCCCTCACGATGAATCGAATCTCCCGCTCACTCGCCTCACTCGTCAGCTGATTCGTCGCGAAAAGCGTCAGCTCATAATAATCCGGGGAGTTGATCGTGACGGACTCGTTCAAGGGCAGCTCGGTCGCGCCCAGCCGCGCCCCGCAATCATAGCCGGCTTCCGGCGTCATGGTGAAGGTCACGGCATCCGTGTACACCGTCTGGTCCGTGAGCCCATCCACGGTCACTTGGGCCGTGGCCGCAACCGCGGAGACCAGAATTAGGCCAGATATTACCCATCCCTGCCAACTGTACGTGTCGTTCATAGCGTCAGATGGTCGAGACTACCCCCTTTTCACCATCCTGTCACCGGTACGTGACCGCATCGCTCGCCGCGCGATCAAACCGCAACCAAAGCCCCCGCCGTTCCTCCTCGTCCACCTGCTTGCCCCTCGACTCCGGCCATCTCCCATCCCAGGCTCGAGGGCGAGCACGATGGAAGAGGCGTACCGGAAAAAACGGAGGGGGGCCTCCGGGCCCCCCTTGCGGCTTCGCGGGATACCCCGGCAACTGGGCCGGAGGGAAGCCTTTGGCGCCCTTTAAGTGCCATTTCACGATCCCGATGTCAAACCCCTTGCTGCCCGCGGCCCGGCTTGGTCGGGACGCTCGCCACCGCGGTTTTTCGGAAGCCAAATCGAGACTTGCATTTGGAAAGCCTTCGCTTAGTTTGTCGACCTGCTGGATGCACTGGAAGCGAGCGTAGCTCAGTCTGGTAGAGCGCAACCTTGCCAAGGTTGATGTCGAGGGTTCGAATCCCTTCGCTCGCTCCA
>JAHDYP010000005.1:0-1005 GCA_023383055.1 Verrucomicrobiota bacterium
AGCGTCGACCGGCACCCATAGCTGGCCAGTCGCTCCTGGATGATCCCGACACTCACAGCTTCAAGTCCTTTCTGAATCCAGCCAGGAAGCGGGTAACCCGGCCGGGTTGGTAGGCCGTCATGACTTCGTCGAACAATTCCGCGGTCAACGCGGCCAGGCACTCTCCGTCCACGCGCAGACTTTCCACCACCGGGGCGGCCGAACACCAGTCAACCCGCTGGACGTAGACATGGTCGGCCAGAGCTTTCAGCGGGATCGCCAGGAAGTAGGCGCCTCCACCCTCCACCGCGATTCTGCGAACACCCGCCAGGAAAGCACGCTGGGGTACTCGAGTGAAACTGAAGAGCCCGACTGGCGTGTCGAAAACCCGTGAGCGTTCCAGAGCGACACTGGTTACGGCCTGGACCCCTTCCGGAATCCAGCCATGTTGCGACAGAGCGGTCTCCAGGCTGATGTAGCTTGGGCCGTGAATGCGCTGCGCCAGCTCCAATGGATTGATTCTGCCCCGGGTGTATCGGTCGGAAAGACAGTAAAGGCCCCGGTGAATGCGCCAAATCTCGCGGCTCGCCACCGCCCGCTTCAGCAAAGCGTCCAGACGCGCGCCCCGGCTCCCGACCCAAAGAGCGGCCTGCTCTCGAGTAAAGACTTGTCGGACCGCTTTCTCGAGGGCGATCTCGGTGACCGTCTGCATTTGCTGTAAACTGTCGCTTAGTGACAGTTAAAAGCAAATCAAAAAAGGTCAGACCGTCCCTAACGCCGCCACCTGGGCCACATCCTTGTCGCCTCGACCCGAGAGATTCACGATCATGAAGGCGTCCTGCCCCAACTTCGGCGCCTGCTTGATTGCCTCCGCCACAGCATGCGCCGACTCCAGCGCCGGGATGATCCCCTCCAATCGGGCCAGTCGGCTGAACGCCTCGAGCGCCTCCGGGTCGGTCGCATACGTGTATTTGACCCGACCCTGGTCGTGCAACCAGGCGTGCTCGGGGCCCACGGCGGCATAGT
>JAHDYP010000005.1:1015-46384 GCA_023383055.1 Verrucomicrobiota bacterium
ACGCTATGCGTCAATTGGATTTGCCCCCACTCGTCCTGCAACAGGAACGAGCGCGTCCCCTGCAACACCCCCACCGATCCGCCCTGAAACCGGGCGGCGTGCAGGTTCGGCCGGATGCCTTCCCCGCCGGCCTCGACCCCGATCATCCGGACCGGTTGATCCGCCAGGAACGGATAAAACAACCCGATCGCATTCGAGCCGCCTCCGACGCAGGCCACCAGCAGATCCGGCAGCCGCTTCTCCTTCTCGAGAATCTGCCGTCGCGCTTCGTCACCGATCACCCGCTGAAAATTTCGCACCATGAGCGGATAAGGATGCGCCCCGTAAGCGGTCCCGAGGATGTAATGCGTGCTGCGCACATGGGTCACCCAGTCGCGCATGGCCTCGTTGATCGCCTCCTTCAACGTCTTCTGCCCCGCCTCGACCGACACCACCTCCGCCCCGAGCATTTTCATTCGGAAAACGTTCAACGCCTGCCGCTCGCAATCGACCGCCCCCATGTAGATGACGCAGCGCAACCCGAACATCGCCGCCACCGTGGCCGTCGCCACGCCATGCTGCCCCGCGCCCGTCTCCGCGATTACCCGGGTCTTGCCCATCCGCCGCGCGAGCAGCACCTGCCCGAGGCAGTTGTTGATCTTGTGCGCCCCGGTGTGCAGCAGATCTTCACGCTTCAGGTAAATCCGGGCGCCGCCCAGTTCCCGGGTCAGGCGCTCCGCATAATAAAGCGGCGTCGGTCGACCGCAGAATTCCGCCAGGTAATAGTCCAGCTCTTTTTGAAACGCCGGATCCTGCCGCGCCCGCTGGTATTCCGCGGTGAGTTCCTCCAACGGATGCACCAGGGTTTCCGGCACGTACCGCCCGCCGTAAGCCCCAAAATGCCCCAGCGCATCCGGCATGATCGCTTCTCCTGCTTCGCTCATCGGCGCGCAAGCTAACGCAACCTCCCGCCCAGCGGAAGGGGATTTCCAGGGTCACACGCCAAACCCAAGTCAGCTCATCAGCGGGACAGCGAGTCAGCGCGAGGGGGAGAAGCGGGGGCAGAGCAAGAGCAAGAGCAAGAGCACGGGCAGGAGCAGGAGCAAGATGGTGCTACGGACCTATGGGCTCATGGTCGGATCCCCTTCGCCGCCCGCACAAACGCCCGCATCTTGCCCGCGTCCTTAACCCCCGGCGCCGACTCGACCCCGCTCGAGACATCCACCGCAAATGGCCGTACCCGTTCCACCGCCTCGCCGACATTCTCCGGCGTCAATCCCCCGGCCAGCACGATCGGCCGGCCCAGCGCCTTCGCCCGGACCGCCAACTCCCAATCGAACCGCTGACCGCTTCCGCCCAGTTGCCCGGGCACGGCCGCGTCCAGCAGCCATGCTTCCGTCGCGAATTCTGGCATGGTCTCCAGCACCGACAGGTCAGCCACCCGAAAGCCCTTCCAGACTTTCAACGGCGCAAACCGCGCGCAAAACTCCGGCGTCTCGCCACCGTGAAATTGGAGGATGCTCAGTGCGCAGACCTCGATCGCGTTGCGGATCGTGTGCTCGTCCGCATCCACAAACACGCCCACTCGCTCGATCCCAACCGGCAACAGCGCCGCCACCTCTCGCGCCCGTTCGAGGCTCACCCAACGGCGGCTCGGCTCGTAAAACATCAAGCCCACGGCGTCCGCTCCGGCTGCAACGGCCGCCTCGGCATCCACGGCCCGCGTCAACCCACAGATCTTCACCAGCACATCGCTTTGCACCTCTCACCTCCTCGCACTCGACCGATGATTCAACCTCCACCCCCGTCCATCCATGTCCATTCACGTCCTTTCGCGTTCATTGGCGTGCATTCGCGGTTGAACCACTGGCTTACACCCCCCAGACTCCGCGGCTCAAGCGGCCCTCTCCCCGCGCAACTCGCGCACCTTCGCCCCGAGATCCGCTTCGCGCATCAACGATTCGCCCACCAGGATCGCCCCCGCCCCGCAACGCGCCAACCGTTCCACATCCGCCCGGGTCCGGATCCCGCTCTCGGCCACCAAGCATCCATCCCGATCACGAAAACGCGCCGGCAACCGCGCGGCGAGCCTTTCGGTTGTGCCGAGGTCCACCTGAAACGTGCGGAGATCGCGATTGTTGACTCCGATGAGGTCGGCGCCCACGCGCATCGCCCGCTCCAACTCCGGTTCATCGTGCACCTCGACCAGCACCGCCAGTCCCGACTCGCGCCCCAGCGCGTGCAACCGCTCAAGGGCCGCATCCTCCAGAATCGCCACGATCAATAGAATCGCGTCGGCACCCCATTCCACCGCCTCGAGCACCTGCCGTTCGTCGATCACAAAGTCCTTCCGCAACAACGGCAACCCCACCGCTTGCCGGATCGCCCGGAGGTACTCCAGCGAGCCCTGGAAGAACTTCTCGTCCGTCAGCACCGAAAGGCACGTGGCTCCCGCCGCCTCGTACTCGCGCGCAATCGCCACCGGATCGAACGGCGAACGGATCACCCCCGCCGACGGCGACGCCTTCTTCACCTCGGCGATCAACGCCATCGGCCCTCCCCGACATGCCCGCAACGCCCCGGTAAAATCCCTCAACGCGCCGCGCGCCGACCAGGCCGCCCGCACTTCCGCCACCGTCAACGGGCGCTCCGGCAGGCGGGTTAACTCGCGCCGTTTCTCCGCCACGATCGTGTCGAGTATGGTCACGCTTCCTCGTCCTTAATGCCGGCCATGCGTTTGGCGGGACACCCGGCCCGCAGCCAGCCGTGGATGAACTCATCCAGGTCGCCGTCCATCACCGCCTGGACGTCGCTGGTCTGCACCCCGGTGCGCAAATCCTTCACCATCCGGTACGGCTGAAACACGTAGCTCCGAATCTGGTTGCCCCACGAGATGCTCCCTTTCTCGCCGTAAAACTTCTCCATCTCCTGGCGTTGCTCGTCCTGGCGCAGCGCGAAAATCCGGGCCAGGATGATCTTCATCGCCGTGGCCCGGTTCTGATGCTGCGACCGCTGGGTCTGACACGCCACCACGAGTCCCGTCGGCACGTGCTTGATCCGCACCGCGGTTTCCACCTTGTTCACGTTCTGCCCGCCTTTGCCCCCCGACCGAAACGTGTCCACCTCGAACTCGGTCGGCGGTACCGCCTCCTCCTCCAGTTCGTCCAGTTCGGCAATCGCATCCACGCTGGCGAAGCTGGTGTGCCGGCGCTTGTTTGAGTCAAACGGCGAAATCCGCACCAGCCGATGCACGCCCCGTTCCGCCTTGCAGAACCCGTAGGCGTTCTCGCCGGTGATCAACAACGTCGCGCTCTTGATCCCGGCCACCTCTCCTGGCAGCGCGTCCGTCACCTCCGCGGTCCACGACCGCCGTTCCGCCCAGCGCTGATACATCCGCAGCAGCATCGCCGCCCAGTCGCACGATTCGGTGCCGCCCGCGCCGGCGTTGACGCTCAGGATACAGTTGTTCCGGTCGTGCGGACTGTTCAAAAACAGCCGCAACTCGAGTTCGCCCAGGTCCCGCGTAAACCGCTCCAACTCGGCGCCCAACTCCCGCTCATGTTTCAGCTGCTCCGCCGCCGGCTCCGCCTCCGCCAACTCGATCATCACCCGGCAATCCTCCAACTGGCGCTCCGCCGCCAGCAACGGATCAACGCGCTTTCGAATCGAATTGGCTTCATCGATGAGCCGCTGTGCCTGCTCGCGGTTCGACCAAAAGGTCTCCCGCGTCATCTCGGCGTCCAACTCCCGTAACCGTTTTTGCGCGCTTGGGACGTCAAAGAAACCTCCGCAAATGCGCCAGTTTATCCCCCGCCGCCGCCAACTGCACTTTAATCACTTCGAACATGCCCCCAATCTAGGTGGCCCCACCGCGCCTTGCCCAGCCATTTTTCCATCCTGCAGGGCCGAGCTACCGCGAGGCCGCCATTCCACTCCAGCGGGATGGGCGACCACCAGCCGAGGGCAAGGTCGGCGCCCGCGCCGGTCGACACCCTCCGCATCGAATCGGCTTACTCAAACATCAGTCCCCGACCATTGCCGTCCTCTCCGGAGCCCCCTGAGTCCACCGGCCACGGCCACCACCACGCAACCCCACCCGAACAGATCGCCGTGCCGACGATAAAACGAACCTACCTCACCTTCGTCGCGCCGTCGCACGGGCAGCTGAACCAGCAGGTACCCCCGGCCATACTCACTGCTCCGCTCGTCGCGGAATACCTGCCGCATGCGTCCCGCCGCGTCGATCCAGCAAGTCAGCCCGTTGTTGGTGCAGCGCACGAGCGGCACCCCGTTCTCCACCGCCCGGAAGACTGCATTCGCCGCGTGCTGCCACTGGGCCGCGCTTTCTCCGAACCAGCCGTTGTTCGTCAGATTCAGTAGAAAATCGGTGCGGTCGCGAACATGCTCCCGGGCGCCATGCGGAAAGACGTCTTCAAAGCAGATCAACACTCCCAGGTCGACTTCCGGTTCGGTCAATCGGAAGGGCACCGGTCCGGTGCCGGACTTGAAGCTACCCGTGATCGGTGTCAGGTGCTTCAGAAACGGGAGCCAATCCGCCCACGGCACATACTCGCCAAAGATCACCAACCGTTGCTTCCGATAGCTGGTCCGATAAGCGCCGTCCGGCCCGAAAAGAAACGCCGCGTTGAATGAATCGTACTCCTCCTCGCCTGCCGCCGTTCGCCGGGCTTCAGCGTCGTCCGCGCCGAACACCATCCAAACCTTGTGCTCCGCGATCAGGTTCGTGATGGCATCGTAGTTGGCCCGGGTAAAAGCCGGCAGCGCGGCCTCCGGCCACACCAGCAATTGCGGGCGAGTCGCCAAAGCTGACCGCGACAACTCCATCAATTGCTCGAAGCGATGCTCGTCCTCCCGCTCATCCCAGATCAGCTCCTGCGGAATACTGGGTTGCACCAGTGCCACGGACAGGGTTCCACGGACCGGTTCCATTCGGCCAATGCGTCCGTAACCCGTCATGATCACCAATAACACCGCCGTCAGCGGCAACCCCAATTCCGGCAACCATGACAGTCGATCTTCGGGCTTCCGGGCCAGAAGCCAGGCCGCCATGGCCAGGCTCACCGAGAACCATGCCACCAGAAACGACACCCCATATACCCCGGTCACCGAAGCCACCTGGACCAGGGGCACGAGGCGATATTGCGTCACCCCAAGCGGCAGCCAGGGAAAACCGGATAACATCCGGCCGACCGCCATCTCCCAGGCGACCCATCCGGCCGCGATGACCAACGCCCACAGACTGCGTCGCGCCCAACTCCCCTCCAGCAATTGCTCCCAGGCGGAAGGCGCTTCGACCCCTCCTTCCGCCGGCCCGCGTCTCCCCGGACCGCTCCAGCCTCGCAGCAGTCGCTGACAAAACCAGGCCCACACCGCCGGATAAAGCGCCAGGTAGGCACTCAACCCCACCCATCCGGCAGCGGCTCCGGCCGGAAACGGGATGCACAACAGCCACGAAAGGGAAAACAGGAAGGTCACAAACCCGCAAAGATAACCGAGCCGGAAGGACGATCCCGGCCACAACACTCCCAAGAGCATCAATCCTCCCGGAACCACCCAGGCCAGGCCCGCCATCCCCCACTTGGGAAATGCCGCCCCCCACATTAAGCCGAGAGCCACCGGATAAATCAACGCGGCTTTGGGTGACCTCGCCCAACTCATCGACGCAAAGTGCCAAACTCGGCCGGTCAATTCTTTCGCAGCCGGTAGAAGGTCGCCTGCTCCGTCGCCGGCAGCACCACCGGATTGCCCCCGGGCGCCAGCGACCACTCCCCGTCAATCAACGCTCCCGACATCTCGAGCACAAACCCCGGCGTGGTGGGCAGCCACGAAACCGCCACCCCCGACCCGGAAGTCTGAATGAACAACTGCGGCACCTCGCCCGACGATGACAAGGTGATCCCGGCCCAGAAGCCGCCTTGCAGGGTATACGAACCGCCGGAAAGCGTTCCCCCCGCCTCAGCCTGTCCGATCGTTCCTGACAGGGTGTAGTTGCCGCCCGTGCTGGTCCCACCGCCCCCGGCCACCGCATGCCAGTCAATAGTATAGGACTGTCCAACGACCGAAATACTGGCCGCCAACGCGGTCGCCATCGTGAGTAGGATTCGTTTCATGGTCCGCAGCCCTCTCGATCCGCAAGGTCTGCGCGCATTCTCGACAAAGCCATCAGATATTCAAGTCCTTACTGCGGCAGCTCGAATCGCCTTGCGCTTCCGATCGCGTGCTCTAGCCTGCTCCGCGGTCTAGTCGCAACCCATCGTCGTCAACACCCATAGCCGCATCCGCACATGACGCCGCCCCAGGATGAACTCCGCGCGTTCGTTGCCCTCACACCCGATCCTCCATGGACGCTCGCCCTGGCCCAGATCCAAGCCACGCTCGACTCCGCCCCGGGCGGCCCACAGGTCCGCTGGTCCAAAGTCGCCCAAATCCATCTTACCCTCCGTTTCCTCGGCCACATTTCGCCGGCCCAATCCCGCGAGGCGATCGGTCAATTGCAATTGGCCGGCCCCAAGTTCCCGCCGTTCCCACTCGAGTTGGCCGCGCTCGACTGTTTCCCCAACCCCAGGCGCCCCAGGATCATCTGGGTCGGGCTTCAGGGTGCCATCTCCAGCCTGCTCGCCCTGCGGCACTCGATCGCCCAAGCCCTTTCCGGCCTCGGCGATCATCAGGAACAGGAAGACAAGCCCTTTCACCCGCACCTGACCCTCGGACGCGTCAAACCGGGCATCCGACGGCCGGAGTTCGTGGGGGATCTCCTGCGCAGCACCTGCCTGCCTCGCCTCCATCCCTGGCAAGTGCGGTCAGTCCACCTGATGCGCAGCGAACTGACCCCTGGCGGAGCCATACACTCGGTGGTCTTCACCCAGCCGCTCGGCGTTGCGCCCCAGCCGACCTCATCGAATAACCCGGTGAATAAGGACTTGCAATCGCCCTGAAACGCACTATAGGACTGTCCTAGTTATGACGACGATATCAGTTCCGCGCTCGTTTGCATGAATAAGCTCCAACCCTTGGGGGTGTCTTGAAGCGCCCCTATTTCCGTCCCCCACCCAGCGGCCCGTTCATCAGGATCAACGGGAAGATTCGTGCCCGTGAAGTCCGTGTGATCGGTGTCGACGGCCAACAGATCGGGGTGCTACCCCTCGGCGACGCCATCAACCTCGCGCGCAGCCACCAGGTCGACCTGGTTGAAGTCGCGCCCAACGCCACCCCGCCGGTCTGTCGCCTGGTCGATTTCGGCAAATACCGTTATGAACTCTCCAAACGCGAGAAGGAGGCCAAGAAACACCAGCACGCCAACCGCGTGAAGGAAATTCAACTCACCGCCACCATCGATCCCCACGACCTCGAGGTTAAGCTCAACCACGCCATCGATTTCCTCTGCGAGGAAATGAAAGTCAAAGCCTCTCTCCGCTTCCGGGGACGCGAAATGGCCCACAAGGAATTCGGCTTTCAGACCCTCGAGAAATTCGTGCGCGAACTCGGCCCGTACGGTCAGCCCGACGCCCCGCCGAAACTCGCCGGCCGTAATCTCAACGTCATGATCAGCCCGCTCCCGCGCGCCAAACGCGCCCCCAACCCCAATCGGAGTGAATCCGAGGCGGTCGAGGAGCCCAATGGCAACAGCGACTCCGACTCCGACGCCGAGTCCGCGGAAGTTGCCTCGAACTGAGTCGAGGGCCGGCGGCATCGCCGGCTGCGGTTTCGGCAGCTCCCCGGGAAGCCGATGACCGACCGCAGTTCACGGTTAATCGTGGCCGGCTCGGGGATGCGATTAAATTCAGCGCTTGACCTGAATCACCCACCCCTTTAGTTTGCCCGCCGCATGAATTTTGGGACGCTGCAAGCCGTGGTTCGGGTCGTCGTCGTTGACGACGCCGCCTGGGCTTGTCGCGCTTGACCCGATCTCGACAAGAACCCACGGCTGGCAACGGTCGTGGGTTTTTTTGTTGTCCCACGGCCAGGCCACCCAAAAGCAAATGGTATTATGAGCAAAAGCACCGCTGACGTAAAAACGAGACCCCTCGCCGAACCGACCGAGTCTACCCCAATGATGCAGGGCAATGACATCGTCGTTGCCGCCCTCGAACGGGAAGGGGTCGACACCATCTTTGCCTACCCCGGCGGCGCCAGCATGGAACTGCACCAGGCCCTCACCCGCTCGAAGCAGATCCGCACCATCCTGCCCCGACATGAACAGGGTGGCGTGTTCGCCGCCGGCGGCTACGCCCGGTCTACCGGCAGGGCGGGCGTCTGCATGGCCACCAGCGGCCCTGGCGCCACGAACCTGGTCACCGGCATCGCGGATGCCTACCTCGACTCCGTGCCGCTCGTGGCCATCACCGGCCAGGTCCCCCATCACATGATCGGCAAGGGGGCGTTCCAGGAAACCGATTTCTTCGGGCTCACGCTCCCGATCGTGAAACACAGCTACCTCATCACGGACGTCAACGACATCCCCCGCATCATCAAGGAAGCCTTCCATATCGCTCAATCCGGCCGACCCGGCCCGGTCGTGGTTGACATCCCCAAGAACGTCCAGCAACAGCGCACCCGGCCGGTCTTCCCGGCCGAGGTCAACCTCCGCGGTTACGACCCCGATAAACGCGCCGACGACCTGCCCCTCAACGAAATTGTCGGCCTGATCGAAAAAGCCGAGCGCCCGGTCCTTTACATCGGCGGCGGCATCATCTCCGCCAATGCCACCGAGGAACTGCTCGCGTTCGCCGAGGCCACCGGCATCCCGGTCACCTCGACCATCATGGGCTGCGGCGCGTTTCCCAGCGATCACCCGCTCTCGCTCGCCTGGCTCGGCATGCACGGCGCCGCCTATGCCAACTGGGCCGTCAGCGGCGAGTTCCGCAAGGAGACCCGCCCCGACGGGACGGAACGTACCATTCCGGTCGCGCCCGGCGCCGATTTGCTGTTGGCCTTTGGCGTGCGTTTTGACGACCGGGTCACCGGCCGGGTCGACAAGTTCTGCGAGCACGGCACGATCGTGCACATCGACATCGACGATTCCGAACTGAACAAGAACAAGCCAGCGCATCTCCCGGTGGTGAGCGACATTCGCTACGCCCTCCAGCGCCTCAACGAACTGATCCACCGGCAGCCTCTCAAGAACAAGTTCGCACCCTGGCACCAGCAGATCGAGGAATGGAAACGCAAAGCGCCCTTCCGCTATCGGCTCACCGACGAAGTCCTCAAGTCCCAGCATATGCTCGATCATATGGGCGGCGAGACCGACCAGGTCATCCTCCCGCAGATGGTGATCGAGCTGCTCCATGAACTGACCGGCGGCGACGCCATCCTCACCACGGGCGTCGGCCAACATCAGATGTGGGCCGCCCAGTTCTATCGGTTCAAACACCCGCGCCAACTCCTCACCAGCGCCGGCCTCGGTTCCATGGGCTTCGGCTACCCCGCCGCCCTCGGCGCCAAGGTCGCCTGCCCCAACCGCCAGGTCATCGACATCGATGGCGACGGTTCCTTCCTCATGAACGTCCAGGAGCTCGCCACCGCTCACATCGAGAACATCGCGGCCAAGGCGATTATCCTGAACAACCAGCACCTCGGCATGGTCGTCCAGTGGGAGGATCGGTTTTACGCTGGCAACCGCGGTCACACCTACCTGGGCGATCCCGAGGATATGCGGCAGATCTACCCCGATTTCGTCGCGGTGGCCCGCAGCTTCAGCGTCAAGGCTGAACGGGTCATGTTCAAACGCGACCTCCGCGCCGCCCTCGAACGCATGCTCGCCACTCCCGAGCCGTATGTGCTCGACGTCATCACCCCCTATACCGAGCACGTGCTGCCTTTCATTCCCGCCGGCAAATCCGTCGCGGAAATGATCTACCAACACTAGACCACCCTGAACCACGTGGCCCGATCGCCGGCAACACTGTCTCCCAGCACCGCGTGGCGCTGGGCCACGGTGTTGCTGATCCTCACCTCCGTCGCCCACGCCGCCGAACGCTCCTTTGACTTTGCCTCGGAAACGGTCGGACAACCGCCGCGCGACTTCCTCGGCACGCTCACCGGCGATGGCCCGCCGGGCAAGTGGCAGATCATCGACGATCTCGCCGAGACCCAGGCCGGCCAGCCACGCTCCTCCGTCCCCATTCAACACCCCGTTCTCGCCCAGCTCTCCAGCGATCCCACGGACGAACGTTTCCCGCTCTTGATTTATCAACCCGAGGTCTTCGGCGATTTCTCCTTTACCACCCGCTTCAAGACCGTGGCCGGTCAGACCGAACAGATGGCGGGCGTCGCGTTCCGCTACCAGGACGAGCGGAATTACTACGTCGTCCGCGCCAGCTCCCTCGGCAACAGCTTCGTCTTCTACAAATTCGTCGACGGCATCCGCGGCAATCCCATCGGCGTGCAAACCGCCATCCCCACCAACACCTGGCACGAACTGACCGTGGAATGCCTCGGCAACGAAATCCGCTGCCGGCTCAACGGCCGCGAGTTGTTCCCCACCCTTACCGATAATTCCTTCACCGAGGGGCGGATCGGGTTCTGGACCAAATCCGATTCCGTCAGCTACTTTCGCGACGCCCGAATAGTCTATACCCCCAGGGATCCCCCAGCCAAAACCCTCGTTCGCGAGATCATGACCCGCTATCCGCGCCTCGTCGGCGTCAAGATCTGCGCCCCGCCATCCCCCGGCTCGCCGCCCCGCATCCTCGCCAGCAGCAACCCGGACGAAGTCGGACAACCCGGCACCGAGGTCGATCTTGACGTCCTGGCCCAAGGCGCCATCTTCCATGGCAAAGACAAGAAGATCTCCGAAGTGGCCATGCCCCTCCGCGATCGGAATGGCGATCCCATCGCCTCCGTGCGCGTGCTCCTGGATCGTTTTCCAGGCCAAACCGAGGCCAACGCCCTCACCCGCGCCCAGCCCATCCTGGAGTACCTGCAGCGCCGCATCCTTACCGCCAGGGACCTTACGCAGTAGCCGGCGCCGCCCGTCCCGTCAAAGATCGTCCGCCGCGGGTCGGCGCACGCCCCCAACCACCACCAGCTTGCCTTCCTTGTCCCGCCGCAATGCCGGACGATGGTCGGCGATATCGTAAGTCTCGCGCCGCACCAAACGTCCGTTGAGATCGACGATGCAGTAAGTAAAACCGCGGGCACCCGTCTGCCACAAGACATGCAGCCGGGTCTGCTCATCGATCGCCTTTTCCGGATCGCTGATCGACAGCATCAATCCCAGGGGTGTCGTCCCATAGATATGACTGCCCGTGGCATCCGTGACCCGGGCGTAGAGCTTCAGCACCTTCACATGCAGCGCCTGCTGCAGGATGAACCGCCGCACCTCCGGATCCCGGACCTCGCCCCCTGGCACCGGCACCCCCACCTCCTGCTGCCATAACGTCGAACCCCGCACCACATGAAAGGTCATGGGCTTGCTGCGAAACTCCCGCCCCCAGCCCGCTATCCGCACCGTGGCCGTCACCAGGTATCGCCCCGGCTCCTCAAAATCGTAAAACGGCGTCAAATCCACACGCTTCGTCGCCATCTTCGACGTGGGAAGCTCGAAAGCCTCCTCGACCGGAACCGTGCCCCGGCAGGAAACCGGGATCCCATCCGGCCGCTCGACCATGAACTGAAGCCACTCGTTGTCGCGCCCCAGACTCAACGTCTGCCCGGAATGATTGATCGTCCGAGCCGCCACCCGCAGGCTCTCGCCCGGCAACACCTGGTCTTGCTCCAACTCGAGTACGACCTGCACCTGGGCTTGCGCCCATACCACCGACAGCAAACCCGCCATCCATTTCAGCCAGACGCGATTCATGAGTTTTACCTTATACAGAATTTTCCCGCGGCCAAACCCAATCGGCGACTCCCCGCCGCGATCCGCCAAAGCCCCGGCGTTCCCTCCATCCGCTTCAACGTTTCAACACCTTGAGTGCTTTCCCGCAATCCGACGTCCGGAGGATCAGCAACCCCCGCTTCGTCCGGGGATGCGTCGCGCAGTAACAATACTCGATGTTGACCTTCGCTTCCGCCAGGCAATGGCATATCCGCGCCAGCGCCCCCGGCTTGTTGTCGTCGTCCACCATCAAGACATCGTCCTCCACCACCAAGGTCCCGTGCTCCTCGAAGATCAAAAGCGCCCGGCGCGGATCGCTCACCACCATCCGGATCACCGTGTGATCCACCGTGTCGCTCGTCGTGATGGCGTGAATGTTGATGCCGACTCCGGCCAGTTCATCACATACGCGCGCCAGTGTCCCCGGTTTGTTCTCCAGGAAAACCGCCAACTGCTTCGTGACTTGCATGAGCTGTATCTCCGTTGAGCGGCCGCTCGCCGCCAGGTTGTTATGTCAAGCCCGTCTCACGGACGCTCCGACCTTACCAGATCGCCCCGCCCCTGCAACCGTTCTCGCTTTTCTGCTTGGGACCCCGGCCCATCCCCCTTACTCTACACTCATGTCGGATAAAGCCCGTCGAACCCGGCGCGCGATCGGCCTGACTTTCCTGGCCACCGCGGTCCTGCTCCTGTTCGCCGGACAAACGGTCCTCCACCGCCATCTCCAGGGCACCCGCTTCGCTCTCTACTGGCTCCTTTGCCTCCTCCTCGTCACCCTGGCCCTGGCGATCGCCTTGCTCGATCTGCTCGCCATCCGCCACCAGGCCCGCCGACAACAACTCGACCTGCTTCATCACGCCCTCGACCCGCGAGCCCCGGCAGCCCCACCGCCCCGGAACTGGACCGCCCCAGGTCCCCCCCACCCCCAACCGGAAAGGGATGCGAGCGGTTGAATCTCACCCCATGCCTGACCTGACGCCGCTCGCCGCTCACCCATGAAGCCGTCCGCCTCCACCGCCAACGACGCCCCCCTCCCGGAGAGCCAGAAGCTCGCCTTGCTCAAACTCCTGTCGGACGAAGACCCGACCGTATACCAGGCCGTTCGGGCCAAAATCCTCTCCGCCGGCGACGAGGCCTGGCTGCGCCCTCACTGCCTGAGCCCCGACCCCCTGATCCGCCGCCGCGTCCAGGAGATCGTCGATCACCTCGCCCGCCAGGGATCCGATGATCGTTTTCTCGCGTTCTGCCTGACCCAAGGCGAGGAGTTCGATATTGAAGATGCCGCCTGGTTGCTCGCCCTGACCCGATATCCCGAGATCAACCTGGCCGCCTATCGAGCCCTTCTCGACAGCTATGCCGCCGATGTCCTCCCCCGAATCGATACCTCGCACCCCAGCCGCAAAACCCTGCTCGTCCTGAACCGTCATCTCTTCCACGACCTCGCCTTCATTGGCAACGAGGCTGATTACTACAACCCCGATAACAGCTACCTCAACCGCGTCATCGACCGCCGCACGGGCAACCCCATCAGCCTCTGCCTGGTCTATCTCTGCCTCGCCCGTCGCCTCAATATCCCGGTCGCCGGCATCGCCATGCCCGGCCACTTCATCTGCCGTTTCCAAAGCTCCACCGACACCGTTTACATCGACGCGTTCAACCACGGCCGGTTCCTGACCAAAGCCGACTGCATTCGCTACCTCCAGCAATCCAACTTCGGCACCCAGGAAGGATTCCTCAGCCCGGCCTCCCCCCGCCGGCTGCTCCTCCGAATCTGCTCGAACCTGCACCAGATCTATAACCAGCTGAAACTCAGAGACGAAGCCGCCCGCCTCCAGCGCTACGTGGTCGCCCTCGCCCGCTAGCCCGGATTTTTCACTCGTCAAGGTGTCTTCGCGCTTCGGTTTGCAGGCTGGGGAAGCAGCCGCGAAAGCAAAGACGCCCACGCACTGTCGCTTTGAGACGGAGCGTCGTTGGGATGCTTCATGGATGCACCTGCTGCTCCAGTTGCCGGTAATCCGTCTTGCCCGTCCCCAGCTTGGGAATCTCACGAACCACCCGCAGCTCGCGCGGAACGCACAGATTGGTCAATCCCCTCGATCGAATCGCCTCCCTGACCTGCTCCACCCTCAGCCGGGGCTCGTTCGTCACCGCCACCAGCGCTTCGCCCTTCTCCTCATCTGGCCGGCTCACCACCACGACTTCGCAACGCAATCCGAACTGGGGAAACGCCCCCGCCATGGCCTCCTCCACCGCCGCCAGACTCACCATCTCGCCGCTCACCTTGGCGAAGCGCTTGAGCCGCCCCAACAGATGCACAAAACCATCCTCGTCCACCCGCGCCAGATCCCCCGTGTCATACCAACCACCCAACGCCTTGAACTCCGCATCCGCTTCCGCATTCAAATACCCCCGCATCACATTCGGTCCGCGCACCAGCAACCGCCCGCCTTCGTGCACCCCTTCCACCGGCTCGATCCGGCACTGCATCCCGGGCAACAGCCGGCCCACCGACCCTATCCGCGTATCCTGCAGGGTGTTGACGCATATGGCCGGGCTGCACTCCGTCACCCCATACCCTTCAATCGGTCGCACCCCGAATTTCCGGCACCACGCGTCCACCGTGTTCTCCTGCAATTTCTCCGCCCCCGCAATCAAGTACCTCAGACTCCTGAAATCATAAGGATGCGCCTTGCGCGCATACCCGCTAAGAAAGGTGTTCGTGCCAAACATCACTGTGCAATCCAGGTTGTAAAACACCGCCGGAATCAAACGGTAATGCAGCGGCGACGGATACAGAAATGAGTATATCCCCCGCACCAGTGGCACCAGCAAACCCGCCAACAAACCAAAACTGTGAAACAACGGCATCGCGCTGAAAAACCGGTCCGTGTCCATCACATCCACCACCGCCAACATCTGCCGGATGTTCGCCAGCAGATTCCCATGCGTCAATTCCACCCCCTTCGGCATCCCCTCCGACCCGCTCGTAAACAAAATGACCGCCGCGTCGCGACCTGTCACCGGTGCCGACAATACGTCTCTTGGGCGAAACCGGCCGCGCCATAAGCCGCGCAGTTTGCTCCCGACCCCGACCTCAGCGCGCACATCCTCCAGGTAAACCATGCGCACCCCCTCGCGCTCGAAAGACTCGCTCGTCAGCTTCAGCCGCTCCAAAAACAACCGCGAAGTGATCACGGTCCGCAATCCCGCCAGGCGCACACACGCCAACATCGTCGCCACCCCGGTCGAGAAATTCAGAATCGCCGGCTCCCGCCCCCGCCGCCAGAGACTCAGCAGCACCACCGGCATCGCATTCACGTTGGGCAGCAACACACCCACCCGGTTCGGATCGCCGCCCAACCGCTTTTCCCATTCCCGCGCCAGCACATCAACCCCGGTCAGCAGCCGACGATAACTCAGGCCGCTCATCGTGGCGTCCTGCATCACCACGCGCTTCGGCTGCTGCCGCGCCATATCCAACACCGCCTCCGGCAGGGTCGCCGGCCCAAACTCCGATTCCACGGCAAACTGCTGCCCCACCATCTGATCCCGCAACCACCCGGTCAGCCGGGCCCGCGCCTGCGCCACCGCCACGTGCGCCAGATCCGGCGGACTCAATAACTCGCTGAAATGCGCGGTCACTCGCGGAAATACCCGCCGCCATCCGGGATGCGGCGAGCACAAAATCCGCTGGGCTCCCCGGAGATAACAGGTGATTACCCGCGCGCGGGTCTTGTGCAGCAGAAACCCCGTACCGTCGAACAGCTTCATCAAACAACCGGTCCGCGAGATCCGTCCCTCGGCAAACAACACCAACCGGCCGTTCCTTGCCAGATGCTCCGCCATGTGCCGCACCCCGTAGGGTGATGTCGGATCCACCGGAAACGTGCGGCGGTTGACCATGATGCGCCGGTGCAGCCAACTGTTCCGCGCCGTGACACTCGACACCACAAACTTCCAGTCGCCCTCCAGACATACCCCCACCAGGAGCCAGTCCAACCATGACACATGGTTCGGCACCAATAAAACCGGCCCCGGCGCACCGAGCACCGACTCGTTGTATGCCCGAAACCCAAACCACCAGCGCAGCACCCGGCGCAATACCCACTTCAGCATGCCTTCACCCTTTCCGTTCCTGCCCATTCATTCGTCGATCCTCTCCCGTCCAGCCCACAGCAATCCGCCCACTCCCAGGACCACCACCCCCACCCCCAGCGGCCCCAGCCACGCATCCCATGGCACCCGGCCCCGCCCCGACAACACCATCTCGCCCACCACGATCTCCCCCACCCCAGGGTAAGACCCCGACACCAGGACCCGTCCACCGCCGTCTATCACTTGCGAAATCCCGCTGCTGCACAACCGAAAAACGGGAACTCCATACTCGGCGGCCCGAATCGGCCCCACCCGCCCGTGCAACTCGCGCTGACGCAATCCCCACTCCGCCACGTCCATCACCGGTATGATCAATCCCTCCGCCCCGGCGGTCACCAGTTCGTCCATCACCCGCCGATAGCTCAAATCATAACAGACTGCCATCCCCAACTTCCCCCACGGCGATTCCCAAACCGCCCGGCCGACCGCCGGTTCGCCATCCTGGAAAAACTGAATCGGGACCGACTTGACCTGGCGAAACACCACCTCCCCACCCGGCCCAACCACAAACACCGTGTTGTAGTATCTCCTGTCGTCTATGGGATCCTGACCGCCCACCACCAGGTAACGCCCTTCCCGCCGACACCACGCCAGCACCTCCTCCGGGATCGGCCCCGAAAACGTATACTCACTCAACACCACCAAATCCACCTCGGGATGCCGCCTCACCAACGCGCCCAATGCCGCCGTAACCTGCCCCACCGACGGAAACTCGAGTTGCACCCCCGCCACCCGTAGCAACCGGTCGTCACCCGCGGATCCCCGCCAGACCGGGATACCCTCCAGACCGGCAAGGACCACCAGTCCCCCCATCAGAACCACGAGAGCCCGCCGCCAGGTCACGCATACCGCCCACACCGCCACACCCATCAATGCAAATCCCGTCCCATACACACCCAGCCCCGTCAACCCGATCACCCCGGGCGCCGGCGCAAATGCATACCCCACGCTCAACCACGAAAAACGCAGGTAATACAGCTCCGACCGAAAATACTCCAGGCCGAGCCAGAACCACGGCAGCAACCCCGCCATCCAGCCGAGCCCCCAACGTCGACGAATGCCCGCCGCCAAGACCACGGCCAGACTCAACCACACCGCCAGGATCCCCCACAACACCATCGCCGCCGGCCCGAAGATCGTCCACAGAAACCATAGGTGCGGCGCGTAAGCCGCGTACCCCACCCCGAGTGAAAGATAGGATGCCCGACGCCCCGACGATGACTCCGCAAGCCGGACCAAACCGTAAAGATACAACAGGATGAACCCTCCCCACACCCACTGCGCCGCATGAAAACTCACCACCGCCCCCAAAGCCCACATCGACGCCACCAGCCAACCCCGGCCCGCGCCGGCCACCGCCCAGCCAGCCGCCAACGCCCGGAGATCGGCCACCTTCAGGGTGCCCGCAATCGTGGTCATAACTTCACCGCCCTTCCCCTGCCAACGCTATTCGCTGACCCTTCCTCGCCGCCGCCGGTCCATCCCCCGCCCCCGGTACCTCGCCTCCACTTGCTCTGCCTGGTCCGCGATCCTCTGCAACTCGTCAGACAACCGCCCGGCATCCTCCGTCGACATCTCCCCCCATACCTCCTCGGCCGCCTCATAGTACCGCGGCAAGATCTCACTCATCAACCGCCGACCGACAGCAGTCAGCACCACCCGATAAACCCGGCGATCCCCGGCCAACTCCCTCCGCTCCACCAGGCCGCGGATCTCCAGACGATCCACCAACCCCGTCACATTCGACCGGTGCATCAATAACTCACGGCTCAAGGCCGTCTGCGTCATCCCCTCCGCCGTGTCGCATATCAGATTCAGAATGTTAAACTGACTCGGACTCAGTTCCCAACGGCCGAAGAACACCCGGCTGGCGTTCCAGATCCGGTCTGCCGTCCGCAACAGTCGCAGCAAAGCCGCATACCGCGGCCCGGGATTTCTGGCTGAATTCACGAAGGCTCAGTAAGCCCATTTCATCTATATGTCAACAGTTTATTTGTATACAGTTTGCCGCGGCCTGATTCAAGCGCCACCCTGGTCAGGGACCCACGTCCGATCTCACCAACCAACCCCGTGCGCTTGCTCAAGGACAATCCCGCTTCTGGCTTGCGCGGCTTACCTCACAGCCCTACCGTGCCCCCCCGTTATGGCAAAACTCGCTCATCAACAGGTCGCTCTTTGCCGACATCGTGGCTCTTGGCCAGCCCGCTCCTTGTTCGCCGCCGGTTTCGCGGCTCTCCTTTCCCTCGTTCCCTCGGCACAGGGCGCCACGCTCTCCGCCGACATTCTCTGGTTGGTGGATACTTCGGGCAGCATGTATGAGGACAACAAGTTGCCGGCAATGCGATCCCGTATTAACCGGTTCAACGATGCCATGGTGTCCCATGGCATCGACGCGCGCTACGGGCTCGTGACCTTTCGAGGAACGGAATCCCTGCAACAAGACTTTGTCGATTTCGCAACCTTCACCTCCCCCACGAGTCCCTTCAGCCTGCTCAGCCACCTGGAAGGCGGAGGCGCTCATCCGGAACTCGGCTCGGACGCCATCCTGCTCGGCCTGAACAAGGCCTCGTTCCGCCCCGATGCCGTGATCAATCTGATCCTGTTCTCGGACGAAGATGACCAGAGCTCGTTGGAGGCATTCCTGGCCGCCGATCGACTGCTTTCGGATTACAGCGCCCTGTTCAACGCTATTGTTGATCCTTCCTTCGTGCACACCAGTACCGGACAGGGCAATGTCCTTGAACGTTATGGCGTGCTCGCCGCCAACCATGAGGGTGCCTTGTTCGACCTCAGCCAATTCCTCGCGCCAGAGACGGCCGACGCGTTCTTCGACAGTTTCACCGCCGCCAAAGTCCGCGAGATTCGGTCCGCCGCCTCGATTCCCGAGCCTGGAGGCAGTCTGTTGGTCTCGTTCCTGATCCTGCTGACCCTCGTTTCCAGGGAATGTTCCCGGGCTGGATTGGCCGCTCATGGCCGACGCCCCCCTGCGCCTTAGCCGCATCACCCCCGCGAATGGGCGTTTTTCACGCTGGGAGAGGCCGCCATCGGTCGGCGCCGGGATTCGGAAAAGGGACCCTCGGACAAGACACTCTGACAATTCGAACGCCACGCCGATGAGATCGAGCGTTTCCTCCGTCACCGCGCCACGAGCATCAATCCCTCCTCGAATTACCGACCGACGATTCCACGCCCAACCCCGTCAGCAGAACTCGGTTCACTGGCCCGCGGATGAAACCGCCGCCTGAAACGACGTCAGGAAACCCGCAAACGCTGTCAATTCACTGTTGAACCGTTCGGAAAGCGCCATCAGGGAGAACTCGAACGACTCTTCTCCAACCCGGACAAAGACAACCCGTCCACCGAATGCGATCCCTTGCGCGTCGCGCCACTCCAGATCGAACGCCGGTCCCGATTCGGCCTCGGTGTGGCAGACAGTCTCCCGGCGAATCTCCGCTCCCGGCACCCGGGATTGCGCTTGCTGACGAAGCTTCTCGATCGCCGGCGCGCCTTCCTTGGCCGACGTATCCCGCAGCAAACGAATCGTGATGAGGCAGCGCTTGGCGCCGACTAACCGCACCACACCGCCTTGATCCGGTTCGACTTGCCAACCGACCGGCGGCATGAACAGAAAAGTCTTCTGCCCAATGGTGAGCACCCCGGTCGTGATTGTGCCCATCTCTGGCAACTCCTGCCGCCAGATGCTGGATTTCATGCCGACCGCCACCGCTTCGGAAGCGACGCACGGTTCGACGGCCAGGATCACGGCGGAAAACAACAACGGAATTAGCGCCTCAGTCTTCATAGCTCCACCTCAGTTGCCTCCCTAGTAACCGCCGCCCATGTAGTCCGAATCCTCCGTCGTGTGCGGGGGCAGCATGGTCCACTGACCCCGGATGAGGGTGCGGACGGCCGGAGTGCCGGGTGGCAACTTGGTGGGATCAAGAAAGTTGTTGTCGAAATTCCAGTTCCGCGTCGGCGGGTTGTAGATCCCGATCGTGCTGCCGGTTCCGCGCCAGGGCGCCGTCGCCACTTCGCTCTCGAACATGACAACCATCGATCCGTTGTAGGTGAGGGTGTCGCCCCCCCAGTCCTCGAGAAACCGCGGGAAATTCTCCACCCCCCCGCTGTAGGAACCCGTGGTGGTCTTCACGATACCCGCCATAATGGCGGCGTTGACCGTCGTACTCTGGGCGAGCCTGCTGCTGAGGCTCTTCGTACCGTTGCTGTCGGACCAGCCTGTGGAGAGGATGGTGATCGCGTCGCTAATGAGGGCCGCCGGTTTGGTTTGCGACGTATTGTCCGTTCCCAAAGCGGACGAGGGCGCGTTATAATGACCCTGCACGTACAACGGCTGCGGCGTGGCGACGGTCAAGCCCGAGGGCGGCAAGGTCTGCCCATTCACAATCTTGATGCCCGGTTGCGTGTCCGTGGTCTGCGAGCGCAGGTCCTTGACGTAGACCGAACTGATGTCCCGACCGAGGGCCGTCTTGATTGGATTGGAAGTGTTGTTGTAGTCCCTGAGTTTGCCGACGTCCAACACCGTTGCTTTCACGGTCTTGCCTTCGCGCTTATTGTAAAACGTCGTGTTGGTGCCGATAAAATTCCTCGCGGCACTCCAGGGGATGCTGGGACTCCCCAGCACGTTTGGGCCCCCGAAGGCTTCCACCCGGTTGTTGTAGACCAACACAACCACATCGGCCTTGTTGTAATAACGCTCCTTCCCCATCTGCGAATTCGGGTCTTCGCCCGTGGGCGGCATCTCGACAATCTGCCGCACCGAAGCGGGGCTGTTATCGGTGCCGATCGGCATGTTCAGCGAGTTCACCCCGCCATCGTGCTCCGCCTCGTAGACGATGGTGCCGCCCGAGCGATTCAAGGGATCTCCCGGCATCTTGTCGTGGATGATCTCGCCGGCGGCGGTCACATCTCCCAGGAAGCGCAGCGTGGCCTGAGGTTGCGCGTACAGGTTGCCGTTGCTGTGCACGCGACCGCGCACAGTCATGTTGGGCCCCGGGTTGATCTCGAGGTGCATGTTGTAGAAGATCGCGAACTGAAACAGCGGTATCGTCGCCAATTGCACGTCCTGCCCCACGGCGGCGGTGATGTCGAAGCGCGAATTCGCCCGCCGTGCGTTCGAGACGATTCGAATGGTGGCGGCATATCCATGCAATCCCTGGTACTGGGAAATCAGCGGCGACACGGCCCAGGGCGACGTGACCCCGATATAGGTCTGGCCCACTCCACCGGAGGCGTTGTTGAATTCGTAGCCTCCCCAGAAGGAGTTCTCCTCTGTAGTCGGCACCATCGCGGCGTAGCTGGACAGACGGGAGTGGACGGTCGCCGCCCCCGCCGTTTGGTAGTCGGTCGAGAGGTTGGCCAGCACCTTCTCGGTGGCCGCTTCCGCCGCCGCCAGCGACTCCAGATACTGGTTGTGGCGTTCGTTGAGGGTGGCGTTGTTCGTGGTCCACACGAGCGTGGAGCCCAGGATGGCGAGACTTACTGCGCCCAGCACAGTCACGGTGGCCAGGGCATACCCGGCTTCCCCTCGCCGCGAATGAAGTTTTCTTGCGTTCATAAAGTCCTTCTGATTCCGGAGGATCTACTCCAGCGCTCGCCGTGTAATCCGGGTGTGCAGTTGGTAGTAGTCGAAATAGCCTCCGCTCCCGATCATGAGATTCGGGCTGACCAATTGCGAGAAGTGCATCGTCAACCCAATCACCCGGTTGTTCATGTTGTTCGTCAAGACCGTCCCGGCGTGATTCTCCCCTCGGAAGATCAGTTGATTCGTGATCGAATGCGCCAGCACCACCACCGCCGTGCTGCCATCCTCCGTTCGCTTGAGCAGACTGTCCGAAGGATCCCAAAAGTACCTGATATACCGGCTTTCATCGTCTTTGCGCGGATAGACCTGAATGGCATTCCCGATCTGGGGCTCTCCCATGGGCTGCGGAACAAACTCGCCTACGCTGCCTGTGCCCACTCGAATCACTCCCGCCGACCGCACATCCGCAACCAACCGGCTCAGGGCGCGTCGCGCCTCATCGCTGGCGCCCAACTTCGCGCGGACGAGCTCGTTCAGCTCGAGACCCGAGATGTGCACAAACAGGAAGCCGACGGTGGTTACCACGAACAAACCAAGCGAAATCATCAGTTCGCACAAGGTCATGGCGGCTTCGCGTCGTCGGCCGCGCCCGATCGAAGGACGCCCGGTGTAAAAACGTATCTTCATTGGTCGGCGGCACGGTAAGTTATGATTGTATTCGTGAAGATCCCCCGACTTCCGAACTCCCAGATGCAGTCGACCTGGACCATTTTGATCGGCGGATTGGCGGAAATCGTGGTCACGGTCGTGAAGTTCGTGGCGTAGGCGATGTTGTTCCCCACCACCGGGATGTCGAGCACTTCCACCGTCGTCGGGTGTGGCCCGGTGGCGAGCTGATCGATCGGCGGATACGCGAGTCTATCCCACTTCGCGGCTCGCGTCTGTTCCAGGCGCATCACGGCCAGCGACTGCGCCGCCAGGGAATAGGCCGACCACTCGGCCCGCGTGGCTGCCTGCATATAGCTGGCGATCATGCCGCTGATCAGGATGCCCCCAATCACGATGGCCAATACGACCTCTATCAGCGTGAAAGCTGCTGATTTGTTGCCGCGACCCGAGTGTGATTTTGCGATCATTCCGTGGCGGTAATTAAAGCAGTTGCTAGTCCACTAGCCGCACTTTCACAGCGCTTTATGACGGGGTTCAACCGAAGTTCTTGCTGGTGAATTCCATTCACCCGAGCGCGCGAAACTCGGAACGCGCATCCCCCTGCTGAATGGCCCTAAGTCGCTCCGCCAACAGGCCCTGGACACAGAGGTGCTTTCCTGAAGCATCGTCCCGATTCCTGTTTCGACAGCACCACAACTCAGGACACAACCGGGCGTCCTCGACCCTTATGGAGTCGCATTCTCGGGTCGCCCGCATACGGTCTCCTGGATGTTCGCCCCCCCGGCCGCCGCGGTAAGTGTCCCGTCTGCGCGTCGTCGCACTATGGCGCTCCCCCCGCAATCCAGCCCACACGGTGGAGGGTCGTAACATTTTGGATGCACAAGGTGTGACGAAGCGTTGACTTTCCGCGGGCTTTCAAGCTATCTGGCGGATCATGTTTCCAAGTGGAAGATCTGCAATCCCCCTGGTTCTGTTGCTCGCGGTGCTTTCGTGCCCCGGCAACCAAGCGGCTGACTCCGCGCTTTGGCAGCACAAACGAGTCACACTGGGCCCTTTGGACTTCTCGTTTGTCGACGCCAGGAGTTTCCAGATGAATGAAGGGTGCCGGCTGGCACTGCTTCGGAACGATGATGACGGGACCTTTCGAGTAGTCTTGGATGGCGTGGCCGGCCCACCATTCGACCGTGTCGACCGTCAGTTCTTGAGCTTCAGTCCCGACGGCAGGCGACTGGCCTACATCGCCGCGCGATCGGGCTCGGAATGCGTCGTGGTCGATCATGCCGCCGGCCCGAAGTTCGACGAGATTGTGCGGGGATCGCTGTCGTTCAGCCCGGATGGCAAGCGCTTCGCCTATATCGGAAGCCAAGGGGGATCACCTGTCGTGGTGGTCGACGGCGAGGCCAGTCCCGTGCTCAAAGTAGTTGGAGAGGAGATGGTCATCTTCAGCCCCGACGGCAAGCGGTTCGCCTATGTGGCCGGTGATGGTTTGACACAGTGGGTGGTCACCGATGGCAAGGCCGGCCCCCAGTACGAAGGAATCCTCAGAGGAACGATCGCATTCAGCCCGGACGCGCGCCGAGTGGCCTATGGCGCTCGGGAATACAACCGAGACGTGGTCGTCGTGGATGGGGTGCCCGGTCCGCCAGTTGACCGCATTCGATATCGCTCACTGCTGTTTAGCCCGGATGGACGCCGGTTTGCCTACGTCGCAGATAAGGCGGGCCGGCAGCAGGTCGTCATCGACGGCATAGCCTCTCCCGAAGTGGCGGCCATTGGCGCCGAGAGCCCCCTTTTCAGCCCCGATGGCAAGCGCTTCGCCTACGTGGCCATGAACGAAGGCAAGGAGTTCGTGACCGTGGACGGACTGAAGAGTGAGCTATTCGACGCCATTATTCCCGCGTCGCTGGTTTTCAGTCCTGACGGGAAGCGCTACGCCTTCGCCGCCCGAATGGGAGACAAGGGCGCGGTGGTGGTCGACGGCAAGGCCGGAGACTGGAATGACGGGATTATGGTGGGGACTCCGGTCTTCAGCCCTGACGGCAAGCGGTTCGCCTACGGAGCGAGGAAGGCTGATCGCCACTTTGTGGTCATCGATGGGGTCCCCGGGCCGGAGTTCGATTCGCTGGGCAGGGACATGCTCAAGTTCAGTCCGGACGGAAGTCGACTGGCATACGCGGCAAGCCGAAATGGACGTTGGCATCTTGTCGTCGACGGAAAGTTGGGACCGGAGTTCGAAGGTATTGTCGCGGACTCGATCACCTTTAGTCCCGACGGCAAACGCTTGGCTTACCTGGCGGGTTCGGGGGCACGGCAGCAGGTTGTGGTCGACGGCAAGGCCGGACCCGCCTGCGATTTCCACCCGGCGACGCGTCCCCGCTTCAGCCCGGACGGCCGCAGGTTCGCCTATGCTCTGGCGCGTGACGGCCGTTGGCAGGTTTCATTGGATGGGGAACTCGGACCCCTTTACGATGCGATCGCCGACGGCTCACCGCTTTTCAGCCCCGATGGCAGCCGGGTCGCTTATGTAGCCAAGCGACAGAACAGCATGGTTGTGGTGATGGATGGCCACGAAGCGGGAGAGTGGGATGGCATCCTCTCGGGTACGCCCGTCTTCAGCACCGACGGCAAACGGATCGCCTATGCAGTCGCAGCGGAAAACCAACGCCGGATGATCGTTGAAGGGACCGCCGGGCCGGATTTTGCCGCGATCCTTGTTGCCCCAGTGGTCTGCGCCGACGGCTTCCTTCGGTATCTTGCCGCCGAGCAGACCGCCGCCGGAATGATGCTCGTCGCCGTTGAGGTTCCTGGCTTCGGTTACAAGTGACCTGCGCGAATTGACCCTGAGTTCCCCCTGGCACTAGAGGACTGAGTCCTGATCCAACGAGTCGATTACCCCGCGAACTTCCATTGACGACACAATAGATTGTGTGGTACCTCTCGGAGGCCACAGCATCCAGTGTGGATGGTTCTGGCCCCGTTATGCGTTGTCCCAAGTGCGGCGGACAAGATGATAAGGTGATCGATTCCCGAACATCACGCGAAGGCTCTACCATACGCCGCCGTCGCGAGTGTCTCCAATGCCAGCACCGCTTCACCACCTATGAGGAAATCGAACGGGAAGGACTGGTCGTGGTCAAACGCGACGGCCGACGCGAGGATTTTTCCAAAGACAAATTGCTCTCGGGCATTCGCAAAGCCTGCCAAAAACGCCCCATCAGCCCACGCGCCGTGGAAGATCTCGTCGAAAGAATCGTCGATGAATTGACCGACAACTATGATCGCGAAGTGCCCGGTTCCGCCATCGGCGAGCGCGTCATGGACGGCCTGCGCGAATTGGATGAAGTGGCTTATGTCCGGTTCGCGAGCGTCTATCGGCGCTTCCAGGAGGCAACCGATTTCGTTCAGGCCGTAAAAACTCTCGAGGAGGCCCCATGATCCAACTGCACCCCGACGCCCTCTTTTTCAAGACCTCCAGCGGCGAAATCATCCCCTGCTCCGCTGAACAAGTGACGGTTGAGTTCATTGGGGATGCGAAGAGCCTGCTCGACCCCCAGTTGGTCCAGCACGCCGCTCACGCCGTCCTCCACTACTTCAAAGTCGAACAGGGCAAGAACCAGGTATCCGTCGGCGAGTTCGCCCAGGCACTGGCCACGGTGCTCCGCGGCTTTGGCCTCGAGGTCAGAGACAGTGACGCGGACGATCCCCCGGCGCAGGCACCTGCCACCGGCCTTCGCCCGGTGGCCGAAGCCGATCTCCGGCAGCTCGCCTTCGACTCCGGCAAGGGTTTCGAACTGCTCTTTTTCAGCCGATTGCGCCACGAACTGCGCTCCCAGTTGCGCCGTTCTCCCCGGATGATCCGGTTCAAGGGCCTGCGCGGCTGCGTCAAACAGCTCGCCGGAGCCCGTCGCTGGAACGGCCGTTGCCAACAGCTCAATGACCAGATCGTCGGTTACCTGCGCGATTGCCTGAATACCGAGAACCGCCCCGATTTCTGTTCGATGGTCGTCTGCTAGCCCTGATGGAGAATCTGGTCGAGGATTTCCTGCAGTACCTCCGTCACGAACGCGGTCAGGCGGCTCACACCCAGAAGACCTACGCCGCGCTCCTTGGCCACTTTGTTCGCTGGGCTCATGGCCAGGGCCTCCACGACTGGAAGTCGATCGAACTCCCCCACCTTCTGGCCTTCCTCCAGGCCGAAAGCCAACGGGCCACCACGCCGGGCAAACGACCCACCAGCGGCAGGCTCAGCCAGGAAAGCCTTTACCTGGCAATTGCCGCTCTCCGCGCCTTCTATCGCTTTACTGAAAGCGAAGGTCTGCTGCCCCAAAACCCGGCGGAACAACTCTCCCTGCCCCGCCGCTGGAAACGCATCCCCAAATCCCTCTCCAGCGATGAAATCGACTCCCTGCTCCAGCCCATCCAGCCAATCAGCCCGGCCACGCTCTGCGATCAGGCCATCCTCGAGCTGGCGTATGCCTCCGGGCTCCGCCTGGCCGAACTCAGCCAGATCCGTCTCGAACAACTCCACCTCGACGCAGGCTTCGTGACGGTGCTCGGCAAAGGCAACAAGGAACGCGTTGTCCCGGTTGGACGCCAGGCCGTCGAGGCCCTCCGGCAATACCTCCAGTCCGGCCGCCCCCAACTCGTTCGCCCCCGCTCGCCCGCGAACGTGTTCCTCACCCAGCGGGGAACCGCTTTCGCCACGGTCACGCTCTGGCTGCGCGTCAAGAAACGCGCCCGCCTGGCCGGCATCCAGCATAACGTGACCCCGCACATGCTCCGTCACAGCTTCGCCACTCACCTGCTCGAACATGGCGCCGACCTCCGCGTCATCCAGGAACTCCTCGGCCACGCCACCATCGCCACCACCGAGGTCTACACCCACGTCACCGCCAGCCGCCTGCGCAACATCCACCGCCGCTTCCACCCGCGGCCCTAAGTCCGCTCGGAAGAGAGTTTCCCCCAGGAACCGCGAGCCGCGCGCGAACCGTTGGCATTACCGGACCGGATGAGCTCCCGCGCCCTCGCGATCGCCGTCCTACGCCGCCGCCTTGTTCTGCTTCCGACGCAGCACGGGTTTGGCTTCGCCGCGCACCGCCGCGCCCGTCACTTTGACTCCCGCGATGTCCTCGCTGCTCGGGATGTCGTACATGACGTCCAGCATCACTTTCTCGATCATCCCCCGCAAAGCCCGGGCGCCGGTCCCTTTCTTCAGCGCCTGCGCGGCCAACTCGGTCAGCGCGTCGCTGGAAAACTCCAACTCGACGCCGTCCATGGCCAGCAGCTTGGCAAACTGCCGCGTCAACGCGTTCTTGGCGTCGGTGAGCACCGACACCAGCTCGCTTTCGGTCAATTCATCCAGCGTCGTCACCATCGGCAGCCGGCCAATGAACTCCGGAATAAACCCGAAGCCGAGCAAATCTTCCGGCTCGACCCGCTGCAGGATCTCTCGTTTGTCGATCGCCGCGCGGTTTTCCTTCTGGTGGGGAGCGCCGAAGCCGAGCACCCGATGGCCGAGCCGTCGCTGGACAATACGATCCAACCCCACGAACGCTCCGCCGCAGATGAACAGAATATTGGTGGTATCGACCCGGATATACTCCTGCTGGGGATGCTTGCGTCCGCCCTGAGGCGGCACGTTGCAGATGGTTCCCTCGAGGATCTTCAGCAGCGCCTGCTGCACGCCCTCGCCCGAGACATCCCGGGTGATCGAAACATTCTCGGTCTTGCGCGAGATCTTGTCGATCTCGTCGATATACACGATCCCCATCTGCGCCCGCTTCACGTCGTAATCGGAATTCTGGAGCAGACGCAGGATGATGTTCTCGACGTCCTCGCCCACATAACCCGCCTCGGTGAGCGTCGTCGCGTCCGCGATGGCGCAAGGCACGTCGAGAATGCGCGCGAGGGCGCGCGCCAACAACGTCTTCCCGGAACCGGTTGGACCGATCAACAGGATGTTGCTCTTCTCGATCTCGACGTCGGTCTCGCGAGCCGCCCCCTGGCCCTTGCCGGCCAGCTCCGCGGTGATCCGCTTGTAATGATTGTGCACCGCCACGGCCAGGGTCTTCTTCGCCTGCTCCTGCCCGATGCAGTGCAAATCGAGCTGGCTCTTGATCTCGGCGGGCTTCGGCACGTTCAGCCGGGGAACGCTCTTGCGGCTGTCGCTCCGGAGCTCCTTGTCGAGCACGTTCTTGCAGAGAATGACGCAGTTGTCACAGATGTATACGCCGGGGCCCTGGATGAGTTTGCGCACTTCCGCATGGGATTTCCCGCAGAAGCTGCAAAGCGAAAGTTGAGTCGGTCTCGCCATGTGATATGCCGTCGGCCTCAGGCCGTCGGCAACTCCTTGCTCCCGGTCAGAGTCGCAATCTCCTTCCTCGATTTCACCACTTCATCCACCAACCCGTAATCCTTGGCTTCGTCGGCCGACATGAACCGGTCGCGGTCCGTGTCCTTCGCCACCGCCTCGACCGACTGCCCGCAGTGCGACGCGAGAATCTCGTTCAGCCGGTCTTTGATGCGGAGGATTTCCTTCGCCTGGATGCTGATGTCCGAGGCCTGTCCCTGAACCCCGCCCCATGGCTGATGAATCATGATCCGCGCATTGGGCAGGGCAAATCGCTTGCCCTTGGTGCCCGCAGCCAGGAGGACCGCCCCCATGCTCGCCGCCTGGCCGATGCAGTAGGTGTTCACCGGGCAGGTCATGAATTGCATGGTGTCGTAAATCGCCAGCCCGGCGGTCACGCTCCCGCCCGGGGAATTGATGTACAAATGGATGTCCTTGTTCGGATCGGTCATCTGCAAAAAAAGCAGTTGCGCGATGATCACGTTCGACACCATGTCGTCCACGGGCGTCCCCAAAAACACAATCCGATCCACCAGCAACCGCGAGTAGATGTCGTATCCGCGCTCTCCCCGGCCGGTCTGCTCGACGACCATGGGCACCAGAAAATTATTCATAATTGAGTATTCAAACTGCACCAGAATGGCAGGCGCAACCTAACGAACGGTCACGACACCGTCAAGTATGGCGGCTCGCGCCATCTCCGCAAGGCCATCACTGCCGCCTCGCTTTCCGCGTCCTTCTTGCTCCGACCCCAACCCCGGCCCAACTCCACGCCGCGGTGAATCACGGCGCACTCGAACCGCCGGTCATGGTCCGGTCCGCTCACAGACTCCAAACGGTATTCCGGAGGCTCGCTCGATTCCGCCTGCAACCGCTCCTGCAGTTCACCCTTCGGATTGTCCAGGTTCGGCAGGCTCTCCAACCCGCCCAGCACATCGCGGAACTGCGCCAGAATCACCGCCCGCGCCACCTCCAAGCCTCCATCCAGATATACGGCCCCCATGATGGCCTCGTAGGCGTCCGCCAGCGCCGAGGCGCGCTGCCTCCCACCACTCGTCTCCTCGCCCCGGCCCAGCCGCAAATGCTCCCCCAACCCCAGCATCCGCGCACGCTCGGCCAGCGTCCTCCGGTTCACCAGATGCGCTCGAGCCGTGGTCAGCGGCCCCTCGCTGGCCGCGTCAAACCGCCGATACAGCTCGTCCGTCAACACCAATTGAAGCACCGCGTCGCCCAGGAACTCGAGGCGCTGATTATCCCGCACCGGCAAACCCGGCGCGGCGCCCAGCGAGGGATGCGTCAGCGCCAACTCGATCAGCGCCACCTCCCGAAACCGGTGGCCTATCCGTTCCTGCAATTCGCCCAGGGTCGCCATGCCAGCCGCTCAACCGCCCGCCGC
Source organism: Verrucomicrobiota bacterium (assembly GCA_023383055.1). GTDB lineage: Bacteria > Verrucomicrobiota > Verrucomicrobiia > Limisphaerales > JAHDYP01 > JAHDYP01. Next base: position 30,945 of record JAHDYP010000005.1, read on the forward strand.
GGGCGGATCACCCGGCTCCCGAACGTCTGCCGTGCCTCCCTCTACCGCATTCGCTTCGCCGGAGGCAGGGACTGCCGGTGCCGTCGCCCCGCCCGGTTCGAATGCGGCGGCGCCTTGCTCGAGCAGACGCGATACGTCGCGCTGGACCTCCTCGAGTTGATCCAGGTGCAGGTCCGGATCGGCAATGGTAAACGCATCCCCGGTTCGCGCATGTTCGTAAACAAAGACCCGCCGCCCCTCCCGCCGGAGTTGGTCCTTGACCTTGAGGATGCGCTTGCGCTCGAGCATCACCGCCAGGATGAACGTCGCCGCCGCGTCCGCGGGATGATTGCGTTCGACCAGTTTCCGCAAGAGCGATTCCGCCGTTTCCTTCTGAATCGGCTCGGGCCGAGCCGCGGGAATCTCGTACACCCCCTGCCAATGTGAAACGAATCCGGACCGGTCGGCCGCCCCCGGTCTGTACTCCGCGGCCCAGCAACGCTCGCAGACATCGAGCCGTTCATAGTTCCCCCGGGCATCCAGCAATAATGTGTGATAAGGCTGCCCGTCACCAAACGCCTCCCCGCACGCATGACACACGTGCCCCCGGCTCTGTATGTTCCATTCAACCATCGTGAATCGTTGTTATGCCCGGTCCCCACCTCCGGCGCAAGCTCCCAAGCCTTACCCCTTGCCGGGCGCAACCGGCTGTTGTACGTTGAGCGCCATGGAAGAAAGCGCGTCGTCGGGTCCCTCCGAGAGGATACCCCCGCCCCTGCCCAATCGGCATCTGCCCACAGGGCCACGCCCCCCTTTGCCCAAACGGGGCGGCAGCGGCCGGTTCTGGATGATCCTATCGATCCTCCTGGCCGGGTTCCTCATGCTCAGCCTGCTGTTCAACATGCAGCAGTTCGTCCGTTCCTTCAGCCTCGGCGCATCCGCGGTGGGGAGCAAACGCGGTCTTCAGGAAGTGCAGCTGGACTACCGGCATTCGCGCAACAAAATCGCCGTCATCGACGTCACCGGCATGATCGTCGGCGATGCCTGGGACGGGCGCAGCTACGGCATGGTCAGCCAGCTCCAGGATCAGTTCGACCGCGCAGCCAATGATCCCCATGTCCAGGCTGTCCTGCTCCGGATCGATTCCCCCGGCGGCGAAGTCCTTGCCGCCGACACCATCAGTCGCGCCATTGAACGGTTCCAGGAGGATACCCAGAAACCCGTGGTCGCCTATCTCGGCGGCCTGGCCGCTTCCGGAGGTTATTACATCGCGGCCCCCTGCCAGTGGATCGTCTCCAACGAATTGACCATCACCGGCAGCATCGGCGTCATCATGCAGGGATACAATTACCGCGGGCTCATGGACAAAATCGGCATCCGGCCGCAGATCTTCAAAAGCGGCAAGTTCAAAGACATGCTCAGCGGGTCCAAAGCCGAGGACGAAATCCTGCCCCAGGAACGCGAAATGGTGCAGAACCTCATCGACGAAACCTTCACCCGCTTCAAGGAAGTCGTCCGCAAAGGCCGCGCCTCCGCCCAGGATCGCAACGACCAGACCGGCCGGCCCCTCCGCGACGACTGGGAGGAATACGCCGACGGCCGGATCCTCTCCGGCAGACAGGCCTTCTCGGTCGGATTCGTCGATGAACTCGGCGACATCGAGACCGCCATTCAGCGTGCGCTTGACCTCGCCGACATCCCCAACGCCAATCTGGTTCAATACCAGCGCCAGTTTGAGCTCGGCAATCTCTTCCGTTTGCTCGGCGAGACCGAAAGCCGCGCCGTTCGCATCGATCTGGGGATGGATACCCTTCCGGTGGAGCCCGGCCGGCTCTATTACCTGCTGCCCACGGTCGTGCCCTGAAAGAACAGGCGCAGCCCCTCCAGGGTCAACCGCGGATCGACCTTGCGGATCTCCGGCAACCCGCGCGCCATGAGCCGCGCATAGCCACCCGTCGCCACCACCGGCAACCCGGGCGCGCCCAACTCCCGCCGCAAACCGCCGATCAATTCACGCACCAGTCCCCGATACCCGTGCACCGCCCCGATCCGCATCGCTTCCGCCGTGCTTCGCCCCAGAAACCTGCGCACCGCCCGAATCTTGACCCGCGGCAACAAGGCGGTCCGCTCGTGCAGATAATCGGTCATCGCCGATAATCCCGGAGCGATGATGCCTCCCACATAATTGCCGCCCGCGTCCACCACGTCGAACGTCACCGCGGTCCCAAAATCCACCACCAGCGCCGGAGCGCCAAAAAGAGTCTTCGCCGCCAGCGCGTTCGCCAGGCGATCCGCCCCGATCGTCTCCGGCCGCGGATAATCCACCCCGAGCCCCACGATGGAACCTGCGGTCAGTTCGCAAAAGCGGGCGCCGCAGCTCAGCCCGGCCCAGCGGCGCGCCAACCGCGTCGCCTGAGGCACGACGCTGCACAGGCTCACCCCCGCCAGCCCCGCGGAAGGATGGAACCGCGCCAGCCGTCGGCCCGCTTTCCCTTCGCGCCAGTATGCCGTGGGCATGTCTTCATGCCTCACCACGCCCCGCCCGTCCGACAGGCCGATATGCGTATGCGTGTTCCCGATGTCCAGGAGCAGGACCCATTGCTTTTGCCGCCTACGTGTCATCCGCGCCTCACCCTACTTTTCCAGCGTCACATCGCCCCCCACCACCCGCTCCAAATGACCATGCTCGGTCCGCAACAACAACGCGCCGTCGGTGTCCAGCGATTCGGCGCGCCCCCGCAACTGGCGGGCTCCCATCTGTATCGCCACCTGCTGGCCAATCGTGGTGCATCGCGCCTCCCATTCGTCAGCCAGCTCCTCGAACCGATTGGACATCGCCCGCGCATAATCCCGGTCCAGTTCGCGCAGTAATGCCAGCGCCAGATCCCCGCGGGACACCAACCGCCTGCCCTCGACCCGCAACGACGTCGCCAACTGCCGCAGTTCCGGGGGGAAATCCTCGCTCGTGTGATTCACATCCACCCCCAGCCCCACAATCGCGTACCGCACCCGGTCCATCTCCGCGTTCATCTCGGTCAGAATCCCCGCCACCTTGCGCCCGCCGAGCAGCAAATCGTTGGGCCACTTGATTTCGGGCCTCAATCCCGTGACCAGTTCAATCGCCCGGGCCATCGAAACCGCCGCCGCGATCGTCAGCCGCGTGACCGACATCGGCGGCACCTCCGGGCGGAACAATACCGAGCCGTATAACCCCAATCCCCGGGGCGAATGCCAGCGCCGGCCGAGCCGCCCCCGACCCCGGGTCTGCTTCTCCGCGAAAACCACAATCCCCTCGGCGACCCCGTCCCGAGCGATCTTCTCCATCACGTCATTGGTCGAGGTCGTTTCCTGGAAAACCCGGATCTCCCGTCCCACCACCCGGGTCCGACCCAGCCGCAACTTCAAATCATCCGCGTGCAACACGTCCGGCGACGCGACCAACCGATAGCCCAAATGCGGACTGGCTTCGATTCCATAACCCAGGATCCGCAACTCCTGAATCCGCGACCACACCGCCGCCCGCGTGACCCTGAACTGCGCCGCCAATTCCGCACCCGAAACCCCGCCGGACGCCGCCCGCAAAGCACCGAGTATTTGTGCATCCAGTGACATATCCCTTCTCAGCCCGGGTTTTTCATGGATTCAACGGTTTCTTAAATCGCTTTTCGAAGGGCATGAAGCATCCGGGCTGATCTCCCAATCCAATCCGATGTCCACCGCCCGCGCCGAATGGGTCAATGCCCCCACCGAAATGTAATCCACCCCCGTCTCCGCAATGCTCCGTACCGTCTGCAGGTTCACCCCTCCGCTCGCCTCCGTCTTCGCCAACCCCCGCGTCAACCCCACCGCCTGCCGCAACTGCTCCAGGGACATGTTGTCCAACAAAACCCGGTCTGCCCCCGCCTCGAGCGCCTCGTTCACCTGCTCAATCGAATCGGCCTCAACCTCAACACTCAGCCCCGGGAACCGGCGACGCACCCGGGCCACGGCCTCCACAATGGAATTTGGGGCTTCGCCCCGCAGCGCGGCCAGGTGGTTGTCCTTGATCAACACCGCGTCATACAATCCCATCCGATGGTTTCCGCCGCCCCCACACCGCACCGCGTACTTCTCCAGCCCGCGCATTCCCGGGGTGGTCTTGCGCGTGTCCAGTATCACCGCCCCGGTCCCCGCGACAGCCTCCACATACTGCCGCGTCAAGGTCGCAATGCCCGATAACCGCTGCAAAAAATTCAACGCCACCCGTTCTCCGGTCAGCATCGCTCCCACCGGCCCCGATACACGCCCCAGAGGTTCTCCCGCCCCAACCTGCGCACCGTCGGTCGCATGCCGCTCGAATTCCAGTTCGACCGACACGCGATGCCACACAATCTCGGCCAGGGATAGCCCCGCGACCACCAGCGGCTCGCGCGCTATCATCAAAGCTCGCCCCTTCAGCTCAGCTGGCACGGTCGCCAGCGTGGTCAGATCACCCGCCCCCACATCCTCGGCCAACGCCGCCTCAACCACCGACCTGACGCTCTCCAACCCGAACTCATCCATGCGCGGAGCATGCGCAAAGACCCCAGAACAAGAAATCAAAAAACGGACCGGCGTACTCCCCCGCGATTCGATCATCTTCAAACTCGACTCAAGCCCCACTTCCTCCTATAATAATACTCACTAAACATCCTGGAGCATCAAGCAACCCGTTTTGCCCTATGCCAATCCCCATCATCACCGTCAGCCAAATGCGCCAGTGGGAACAGGCCACCTGGGCCGCCAAACGCACCCCCACCGAGGTCGTCAGCCGCGTCGGACACCTCGTCACCACCCACGCACGCCAATTGACCCGCCCCGGCGACTCCATCCTCATCCTCGCCGGCAAAGGTCACAACGGCGATGACGCCCGGCAAGTCGTCCTCAATCTCACCGACCGCGAAGTCACTCTCCTCAACGTCACCGACCCCAAAACCGCCCTCCGCGAGTTCAAGTCCCTGCTCTCCCTGCCCCCCGCCCTGATCGTCGAGGGTCTCTTCGGCATCGGCCTCAAGGGTCCGCTCGAAGCCGATTGGGCCCGGCTGATCCAAGCCGTCAACCGCTCGGCCATTCCGATCCTCGCCGTCGACGTGCCCGCCGGCCTCAACGCCGATACCGGCGAACCCATGGGCACCGCAATCCGTGCCGCCCAAACCCTCACCCTGGCCGCCCCCAAAAAGGGTCTCGTCAAAACCCACGCCGCCCCTTACGTCGGCCGCCTCGAATTGGTCTCCGATATCGGGCTCATCCCCTGCCCGCTCTCCAGCGAACTCCAATGGACCGCGCCTCAGGACTTCGATGGTTTTCCGCCGACACGCGGGGTCGACTCCCACAAGGGCAGCTACGGTCATCTCGCCATCATCGCCGGCAGTCTTGGTTACCATGGCGCCGCAGTCCTCGCGGCCCGCGGCGCGCTGCAGGCACAACCCGGGCTGGTCACCCTGATCGTCCCGGAGAACATCTATACCCCGGTGGCCGCCCAGTCCCAGGCCGCCATGGTGCGTCCCTGGCACACGAATGCCCCCCTGCCTCCCACGACCACCGCGGTCTTGTTCGGCCCCGGCATGGCGGCGGCCGATCTCCCGCCAACCCTCCGAACCGAACTGAGCCAGAAATGGAAGACCCTGCCCCTCACCCTGGTGGCCGACGCTTCGGCCCTGGATTGGTTGCCACGGGGCAAACTCGCTGCCAAAGCCACCCGGGTCCTCACCCCGCACCCGGGCGAAGCGGCGCGCCTGCTCGGCACCACCGTCACCTCGGTCCAAGCCGATCGACCTGCCGCGCTCCGAGCGTTGTCAGCGCGCTACGGCGGCGCCTGGGTGGTGCTCAAAGGTCACCTCACCCTGGTCGGTCGCAACCAGGGCGATCTCTATGTGAACTGCTCCGGCAACCCCTGGCTCGCCCAGGGCGGAAGCGGAGATCTGCTCGCCGGCTTCCTTGGTGCCCTGCTGGCCCAACCAGCCCTGTCCGCCGATCCGCTCCTTGCCCTGCGTTACGCGGTGTGGCAGCACGGCGCCACCGCCGACACGCTCACCGCCGAGAAACCCAATTGGACGGTCGATACCCTGGCCCACCATCTCGCCCATCGGCGCGACACCGGCTTCATCCATCCCGGGCGCAATGCATGAATACCCCCATTCGGGCCGGGTTACCGCGGGATTTTTTCTTTCCCTTGCCGCCATCCTTCTGCTAAGGATCGACCCCGTGATACATCGTTTCCAGTGGTTTGTGGCGGGCCTTTTGTTCCCCTTTCTAATCGGCATGGCCGCCGCGGCGGGCGAGTTCCGCCTCGCCAACGGAAACACTCTCCAGGGGGAACTCACCTCGGCCGATGAAGAAGGCATCGTGGTTCAACTCGACGTCGGCGGTTTCACCCGCCGCGAGCCCTGGATCAATATCTCCCAGCCAACCTTGCGCGAACTCGCCCAGGACTCCGAACTGCGCGATTTCGTGGAGCCATTCATCGAACCCACCCCGGAAGAACTCAACGCCCGCCGGGAGAAGAAGGAAATCCTGGTTCGCCCTGTTCCCACCCACTTCGAACGTCCGGCGGAGTTGCCCGGCTTTTTCCCCGGGCTGATCTCCCCCATCGGCCTGCTGCTGCTCGTGATCGTGGCGGGTGCCAATCTCTACGCCGCCTATGAAGTGGCCCTCTACCGGCAGCAATCCACACCGGTCGTCTGCATCGTCTCATTCTTCCTGCCCGTCCTCGGCCCGATCATATTCCTCTCGCTGCCCACTCAGCAGAGCTCCGCCGAACCTGCCTATGAGGTCCCCGCCGAGGTTGCCGGCGCTGCCGGCCGCAAAACCACCGGCATGGTGGCCGCCAAACCGAGCGGACTGTCCCTCGCCTCCATGGAAAAGGCCGGCCCCGGCGCCGCCCACTCCCAACCCCAGATCTACAACCGGGGCGAACACACCTTCAACCGGCGGTTCTTCGAGTCAAAATTCCCTGGCTTCTTCCGGGTCGTGGTCGGTGAGGCCGAGAAAGATCTGGTCCTGGTCTTCAAGTGCGTGAAAAACGAATATGTCGGCAGGCGCATCAGCCGGATATCCTCGAATGAACTGCACCTCCAGTTGCTGAACAGCACCACCGAAGTCAGCATCTCCTTCGCTGACATCACCACCGTTATCTTGCGTCACAAGGACGCCAAAGCCTGATGCGCCACCCATGAGGTACCGCACCATCCTGCTGTTTGGGGCCCCAGGCTCCGGCAAGGGCACCCAAGGCAAGATCCTCGGCACCATCCCCGGCTATCACCATTGCTCCTGTGGCGAAGTCTTTCGCCGCCTCCGACCCGATACCGATCTCGGCCGCACTTTCCTCGAATACTCCAGCCAGGGCCGGCTCGTCCCCGACGAATTCACCGTCCGCCTCTGGCGCGAAAACATTGAGGCCGAAACCCAGGCCGGCATCTTCAACCCCATCAAGCACCTCCTCGTGCTCGATGGCATCCCCCGAAACCGCCGCCAGGCCGAAATCCTCCAGGAAACCCTCGAGGTCCTCGCCCTCCTCAACCTGACCTGCCCGGACAACCGGATGCTGATCGAACGTATGCAGCGCCGCGCCTTGAAGGAGAACCGCCTCGACGACGCGAACCTCGAGGTCATTCAACGCCGATTTCAGGTCTATGAACAGGAAACCCGGGATCTGCTCGGTTGCTACTCTGCCCATCTGATCCGCCAGATCGACGCCACCCAGCCACCTGCTCAGGTCCTCCGCACCATCCTCGACATCCTCTGCCAACTCGATCATCAACCGCGACCATGAGGGAACAGTTCGGCGCATTCACCGCCAGTGAGCTTTACTGCCCCAAATGCCGCAAATCCCAACCCGTCCGGGAGCGGCTCCTGCTAATCCTGCCCACCGGCGAGCTCCACGAATACCTCTGCTCCGGCTGTGGCCAATCCCTCGGCGAACGCACCGTCTCCGTCCCCACTCAACCGCCCAAACCGATCTCGCCCCGTCGCCCCGCGCCTCCGCCACGCCGGCTCCTCCGCTGAACCGGTCCGTTATCTTATCGCTGAATGACCTCCGGACGGTCATCCTCGGACGGCATGAATAAGCTCCGCGTCGCGTTCTTCGGGACCGCTCCCCTGGCCTGCCCCGGCCTCGAAGCCCTTACCCAGGATCCCAGCCTCGAATTGACCCGCGTCATCACCCAGCCCGACCGACCCGCCGGACGCGGCCTCCATCCCCAGCCTTCCCCCGTCAAGTCCCTTGCCCTCCGGCTCGGCCTGCCGCTCGATCAGCCCAACCGCTGCCGCGATCCCCAGTTCCTTGAACGCTTCCGTACCATGTCCCCCGACCTCGCCGTCGTCGTCGCCTACGGCCAGATCCTCCCCCGGGCACTACTGGATCTGGTCCCCATGGGCTTCCTCAACGTCCACGCTTCGCTCCTCCCCCAATACCGCGGCGCCGCCCCCATCCAATGGGCTATCCTTAACGGCGACACCGAAACCGGCGTGACCATCATGCGCATCGACGAAGGCCTCGATACCGGCGACATCCTCACCACAGTCTCCACCCCCATCCTCGACACCGACGACGCCCAAACGCTCCACGATCGCCTCGCCCAACTCGGCGCTCCTCTCCTCCTCCAAACCATCGCCGAACTGCGTGCCGGCCGCATCCAACCCCGGCCCCAGCCCCACGACGACGCCACCTACGCCCGCAAAATCAGTCGCCAGGATAGTCCCCTCGATTGGACGGCTCCCGCCCGCACGCTCTGGAACCGAATCCGCGCTCTCGTCCCCTGGCCGGGCACTTCCACCCTCCTGCCCGGCTGCGACAGACCGACGCTCCTGAAAGTGTGGGCCGCCGAACTCATCGCGCACGCGGGCGGTGCGCCCGGTGAAATCATCGCCGTATCAAACGCTGGCATCGAGGTCGCCTGCGGCACCGACGCCCTGCGACTCAAGCTGGTTCAACGCGAAGGCGGCCGCAAAATGTCCGCCGCCGATTTCCTCGCCGGCCACCCGCTTCACCCCGGCCAATACTTCGGCTCAGAGAACGGCGGCAACCCTGGCGGGCTGCGCGGAGATCGGGTCTGAATCGACTCCGGTTCGGCCGGGTCTTTGGCGACCCGTTTCCACTGGCCCACCCGGCCGATGTTTCGGTCAGAGTTGGAGGGTGATTTTCGGCGCGGTGTCCGCGTTCAGTGGGTTCCCGGTGAATCCGGATTGGGCCAGTCGATTGCGCCAGTCGGCCATGAGCGCCCGGACAGCGCTGACGTCGAGATGTTCGTGCGGCGAGGCGTATTTTCCGAGATGGGTTCGAGCCCGGTCGAACAGCGCCGCCGCCGGGCCGGGACGATTCCTCTCCAGGTGGACGAACGCCGCCGCGAGCTGGATGAGACCTTTGTAGAACGACCCATTGCGGCCGAGCCGGTCTTCGAGCCAGAGATCTTCGAGCACCTCGTGCGCCTCGAAATAAAGGCCGAGGTTGAAACACTTGAAAAAGCCGAGGTAACGGGAATCAAGCCCGTGTCCCTCACAGCCGGCGACCGGCGACTGAACTTGGGCGGTCCTGGTTGACACAGCCCGAAGTTAGCAGGTACGGGGCGCCGTGCAAAGCACCCGTTCCAGATCTGGAAAGCGCGGCTTAGCGCTCGGCTTCGATCCGATAAAGGTGACTCCGGGTTCGAAGGTAAAGCGCCCGACCCGAAACCGCCGGCGAAGCCATGAACCCATCATCGAGCGTGTTCGTGGCCAGGATCTCGAAAGTCCGCCCCGGTCGCAGCACCGTCGTCTTCCCTTCCTGGCTGAAGAAATAAAGCCTGCCATCGGCATATACCGGCGAGGCCGCGTACTTGCCACCGACCCGCTCGGTCCAGATGACATTGCCGGTTGCGGCTTCGAAGCAGCTGATGAAACTCTCCTCGGCAGCCATGTAAATCAAACCATCCACCAGCAGGGGGGACGAATACCTGCCCACGTGCGTCTTCAGTTTCCAGACCACGCCGGTCTCGGTCACATCCCCGGCCCCATCGGTTTTCACCGCCCACATTTCTTTCTTGGACAAACCGGTCACGAAAAACGCCAGCCCGTCCGCGAACACCGGACGCGGCGCGACCGACCAGTCGGGGTATTGCACCCGCCACAATTCGCGGCCGGATCGCGGATCGTAACCATACGCCGCCTTGGCCCCCGCGCTCAGCAACTGCGGCTCGCCCGCGGCCCGCACGATCAAGGGCGTGCTGTGCGCCTTGCGCAGATCGCCGTCCCGCGCCATCTGCCCTGGCACGTTCTCGTCATTCCACGCGACCGATCGATCCGTCTTCCAGACGGTCCGACCCGTCCCCTTGTCGAGGGCGACATGATACTGCAGGTCGGCGCCGTCCAGCGTCAGGATGAGGAGATCTTCGAAGGAGACGATCGACGAAGAGGGACCGCGGTAATGGCGGCAAGGCAGGTCGGATCGCTTCCACAGCACCTGGCCGGTGGACGTGTCCAGGCAGGCCGTGCCCGCACTCCCGAAGTGCACGTAAACCCGCCCCGGCTCGAGCAGCGCCGAAGGCGTCGCATAACAATTCATCGAGGCCCCATTGCCGAGCGGCTCGGGTTGCTCGACGTGGAACACGCGTTCGTTGAACCGGATCTCGCCGGTCTCCGCGTCCAACCCGATCGCGTACAAGTCATGCCCACCCTCGGTCGCCGTTGTGACCCACACCTGACCGTCCCGCACCACCGGCGCGGACCAACCGCGATGGGGTATCGGAGTCTTCCACCGGACATTCCGGGTTTCGCTCCACTCGAGCGGCAGCCCCAGCGCTTTGTCCGGTGCTGAGGCATGACCGTCCCCGGTCGGTCCGCGGAACTCAGGCCAATCCCCTTGCACCGCAGCGGCCGCGATGATCCATGATGCCAGCGCCACGGGCGCCAGCCAACGGCTGGACCGGCTGCGCTCAGACCCTTGATCTCCGGAGAATCGCCAACGCTCGTGATGGTTCATGGTGGGATGGTGAGGCGCTGCGAAAGCCAAGTCAACCACGGCGACCAGCGCAAGCGTTCCGGCGCAGCGCCATACCCGACACCGACCCGTGGCGAGAACGCTGGCACAAGCTCTGCTCCCGGGCACGACATGAAACCTCGGGATCTCACGGAATCCAAACGTCTCTCCGCAACCACCAAGCTGCCCAGAGGCGTCATCCAGCGGGCCGCAAATCGAGTGGGTCTCACCCGCAAAAGCCTGCAGTGCGTGGCCGGACTGGTGATGGCCGGACTGTCAGCCGGACCCGAATGCCGCTAACCCGCAGGGTCATGCGGTTCTAGCGGAAAGTGCCGCCATTCAATCGAGGCACTCCGCAAAGCTGATGGGCTTACCACTTTCGGCCCATTGTTCAGTCGCAGGCGTTCACCTATGGGTAACGCCATGCAACGAAACGCATCCAAGCTGAACCGAAAGCGAACACGCGAATTCCCCCGCTCCCTCGCCCTGGCACTCTTCTACGCACTGCTGGGCATCGCGGTCCTGACGGCCGAAACCCCATCCATCACCACCACACACTTCGAAGTCCTGCGGCGCGGCGATACTCCCCGGCTGCGTCGGTTGCTGGATCAGGGCGCGGACGTCAACGCCCGCGACACCCGCGGCAACACGGCTTTGATGCTCGCGACCGTCTACGCCGGCCCGGATGCGATGCGACTGCTCATCGACCGGGGGGCGGACGTCAACGCCACCAACACCGCCGGCGCCAACGCGCTCATGCGCGCCGCCCCGGATGACTTCAAAGTGCGACTGCTGCTCGAACACGGTGCCGATTCGAACGCCCGCTCCGCCTTCGGCAACACCGCCCTGATGCTCGCGGCAAGATCCGCCAACTCCGGTCGCGCGGTCGGGTTGCTCCTGTCCCGCGGCGCCGATGCCCGGGCAACCAATCTTTTTGGCGCCACCGCCTTGATGGCGGCGGCCGCCGGCGGCGACGCCGAATCGGTCAGGTTGTTGCTCGAACACGGCGCCGATCCCAACGCCCAACCTGCCCCCGACCATACCGGATTCCTGTTCGGTGGCGGACGCAGTCCCCTGATGTGGGCGGCCTTTCGGGGCGACACCCAAATCATCCAGCTGCTCCTTGCGGCCGGCGCGGACGTGAACGCCCCGAGCGGGCTTGGAACCCCGCTCGCTCAGGCGGCCTGGTCGGATCAGACGGCCGCAGCCCAACTGTTGATCGATTGCGGTGCGCGTCCCGAGATTGCCGGCTTCATGGACCATTACACGCCCTTGCATTGGGCCGCTTCCTCGGAAAACGAGAACGCCAGCCTCGTGCGTCTGCTGCTCGAACATGGCGCCGACCCGAACCAGGCCGACGGCGAGCCGGTGGACGCTTTTATGGGGACGGCGCAGACCCCGCTGATGCTCGCCCGGCGTCGAGGTGAAACCCCCATTCTTCATGCGCTTCAGGCCGCCGGTGCCACCAAGGAAAGCCCGGATCGCGTTCGCACTATTGCGCCACCCCGGCGTCAACTCCCCGCCCAACTCGATGCCGGTCTGCTGCGGGCAGCCATCAACCGGGCCCTGGCTCCTTTGCACACCAGTTCAATCGATTCGAAACGGACCTTCGTGAACCACTCGAGCAAACAGGATTGCACCTCCTGCCACCAGCAGCACCTCCCGATGGCCGCCATCGGCCTGGCCCGGAAATTCCACGCTCAGGTTGATCCCCAGGCGGAACAGACACTCATCGATATCGTCCGCGAAGGCGAAATCAAGGAACCCGAAGTCGACTGGCAGCCGTTGTTTCATCCCGACCCGGTCCAGACCAAGGGCTATGAACTCCTCGCCTACGCCGGAGAGGACCTCCCCGCGGATGCGAATTCTGATGCGTGGGTTCATCATCTTTCCGTCCTGCAGGGCCGGGACGGCCGCTGGTTCAACAACCTGCCCCGCCCGCCGCTTCAAACCGGCGACATCGGCGCCACCGCCCTCGCCGTTCATGCCCTTCAACGCTATCCCTTGCCCGGCCGCCGGGAACAACTGGCCCGTCAAGTCGACCGCGCCCGCAACTGGCTCTGGTCGGCCAAAGCCAACGATACCGACAGCCTCGCCTACCAGTTGCTGGGGCTGGCTTGGGCCGGCGAGCCCGCCGCTCAACTCCAACCGCTCGCCCGGGCTTTGATGGCGCGGCAACGTCCCGATGGCGGCTGGGCGCAATTGCCCAGGCTTTCAAGCGATGCCTACGCCACCGGCCAGGCGGTCTACGCCTTGCGTGTCGCCGCCGGGTTGAAAGCCTCCGAGCCGGCCATTGATCGCGGCTTGCGGTTCCTCCTGACCACCCAACTGGCGGACGGCACCTGGCACGTCCGTCGCCGGGCTTTCCCCTTCCAACCCACCATGGACAGTGGATTCCCTCACGGCCGTGACGGCTGGATCTCCGCCGCCGCCACCAGTTGGGCGGTCATGGCCCTGAGCCTGCCGGAGGAGCAGGATTTCATGACCGAAGCCTCTGACGTGAACTCAGGCCGACACGGCGGATGATCGCCTTTTTGCCCCTTGCAACCCGGACGTTTTGCTGGCGGTATAACAGTCCGGGTATCCCAGCCACTGAGTACATGTATGAAATCTGCCAGCCTTCTCTTCTCCCGCCGCGGATTCCTCACCGCCGCGGGCGCGGTCGGTGCCGGCATAGGTCTGGCCGACGGCGCCGGGGCGGTCGCCGCGCCGACACCGCCCGCCGCCATGCCCGACCCACAGCGGTTGTTTGGCCTGAAGCACCCACCCCTCGACACCGTCCGGATCGGAATGATCGGTATGGGCGGCCGGGGATTGAGCCTACTGGGCAATCTGCTGGACATCGACCACGTCGAGATCAAAGCCGTCTGCGACGTGGTACCGGACCGGGTGCGCCGGGCACAAGAACGGGTGCTCGCCAAGGGACAGCCCGACCCGGCGGGTTACCCCGGACCGGAGACCGATTTCGAAAACCTGTGTCGGCGCGACGACGTGGACCTGGTCTACATCGCCACCCCCTGGGACTGGCACGTGCCGATGGCCGTGAGCGCCATGAAACAAGGGAAACACGCGGCGATCGAAGTCCCGGCCGCGATGACTCTCGCGGAATGCTGGGAGTTGGTGAATACCGCGGAACAAACCCGTCGCCATTGCCTGATGCTCGAGAATTGTTGCTATGGTGAGCTCGAGCTTCTGGTCCTGCGCATGACGCATCAGGGTGTCCTGGGCGAGCTCAACCACGGCGAGGCGGGTTATCTGCACGAAGCCCGCGATTATCTCCTCCAGGGATCGATGACCGACAACTGGCGAAGACGCTTCGTGTCGAAACTCGACGGGAATCTCTATCCCACCCACGGGCTGGGACCCGTGGCGCTTTACCTGGATATCAACGGGGGCGACCGGTTCGACCACCTCGTCTCGATGAGCTCCCGCGAATCGGCTCTCAGCGAACGTCGGAACGCGCTGCCGGCCGACGATCCGCGTCGCCGCGAACGCTTTGCCGGCGGAGACATGAACACAACCCTCCTCAAGACCGCCCTGGGCCGAACCATCATGGTGCAGTATTCCCTGGTTCAGTCCCGACCTTACAGCCGCATCAACCTGATCGCCGGAACCCGTGGCACCTTTGCCGACTATCCTCCTCGCCTGCATCTGGATGGACAGCCCGACGAATGGATTACCCACCTCCAGCCATATCATGACCAATACGGCCATCCGCTCTGGAAACAACTCCAGGACCTCGCCCGGAAGTCCGGAGGTCACGGCGGCATGGATTACGTGATGAACTGGCGCTTGATCCACTGTCTCCGCGAAGGTCGGCCGTTGGATCTCACCGTCTACGACGCGGCCGCCTGGAGCAGTATCGTCCCGCTCAGCATCGAGTCGGTCTCGCAAAAAAGCGCGCCCGTGGCAGTGCCCGACTTCACGCGCGGCGCCTGGCGAAATCAGCCCCCCGGTCCCCTCGCGACGGCTTGAGTCGTCGAGACGTGACCTCATTCAACGACCGTCGATCCGCGCGGCGCCGGTTCACTGAGCTGCTGCCGGCCGGCCGGCAGCGGTTGCGCGCGACCCGAAGGCAACAGGGCGGTCGCCGCGATGCCGGCCGGGATTTCCGCCTCGAGGTGGAAAACGCCGTCCTGAATTCGCCAGCGACTGGCAATCGTTCCCGCCGGCGTCTTCAGACTCGCCCTGGCCCAGTCCAGCGGCCCGGGATTGGGCGCGATCACGGCCTGTTTCCATCCCACGCCGCCGGGCGGCTGCCGGATGCCGGCGACATAGCCGTGGTACCACTCCAGCACATGCCCGAGCATGCAGTGGTTCAACGATTGGGAACCGTCCATCATGGCGTCCCAAGTCTCCGGCATCGCCGTCAACCCCTTCTTCAAGATGCCGCCGTAACTGCCGAGCCCATCCCGGGCATAAACGCGATGCAGCACGTCCGAGCGTCCAGCTTCGGCCAGGGCGCGGATGAAATAGACATGGCCAACATCGC
>JAHDYP010000005.1:46394-88930 GCA_023383055.1 Verrucomicrobiota bacterium
GGGGTTTGTTGCCAACCGCGGGCTTCGAGGTCGGCGACGATCTCCTCGACCAGCGCGGCACGGTCGGCGGCCGGCACCACCTCGGCACCCAGAGCCATCGCGTTGGCGCATTGCGGGCTGCCCAGGTGCCGGAGTCTGCCGGTGGCTGGATCGCGGAAATGCCGCTGGAAATCCGCCGTGATCCGCCCATGCAACTCCCGGTAATGCCGCGCTTCCTCGCCTCGCCCGAGCACCTCGGCCGCGCGGGAAACGGTCAGGGCACAGAGCGCCCAGGTAGCGGTGGCCGACAACTGCGTGGGCGTGAAGCGCGACGGTCCGGGAGGCTGACCGTGACCGTAATCATACCAGTCGCCCAACCCGCCGGGCGCCAATCCGTCTTTGGCTTCGGTCTGAATGTAATCCGTGAACCGGCGCATCATTTCGAAATGCTCGCGCAGCTCCTGCCGGTCGCCGGTCCACTGATATTGGTGCCAGGGCAGCAGCACGGCGGCGGCGCCCCACTCGACCGTCCAGTCGAACGCGCCGGGAAAGCGACCGGCCGGATAACTGGGGGCGACGGTGAGCACCCGTCCCCCGGGTTCCTGCGCGTCGCGGATATCCCGCAGGATTTTGCCGAACCAAGCCTGGCAGTCGTAACGATACTGGAACGTAGGCGCCAGCAGATACGCGCATTCAAGCCACCCCAGTTTCTCGCGGTGCGGACAATCGGTGAGCACGTGGCTCGTGTTGGACCGCATCGCCCAGTCGATCAAGCGATGAGTCCGGTTGTACAGGTCGCTCGAACACTCGAACGTCCCCACCTCGGGCAGCGCGGCACGCACGTGGATCAACTCCATCGCCCGAATCACCGGCAGTCCAGCGGGATTGGCGCGGCCTTCGGGGACGGCGCCGGAGACCTCCACGAACTGCATTCCCAGGTAGAACGAAATCCACTGGTGCACGAGCGGCCGCCCGTCACTGATTAACTCGCAACCGACCACATAACCGCCGAACAATCGGTCCTGGGCGTTTTTGTGCTCGCCACCGCGCAACGCGATACGGTCGCCGGGCTTGCCGCCGGTCAATTCGATGCGCAACTGGGCCGAACAATTCTGCGGAAAACTGTAGAGATAGACGCCCGGAGCCGGTTCCCCGATCGACTGCGGCGCGAAGCGCTCGTGAGCCCGGACGGGCGGCCAGTCCTGACGCGCCAGGCTGGCCGACGGCGCCGCCGTCACCCGGGCGGATTGCCAGGCGGCATCGTCGAAACCGGGACGGTCCCAGCCGGGCAATTGCCGGCGCGCGTCGAAATCCTCGCCGGCAAATATGTGCGAGAACACCACCGGGCCGCCGGCGGTTCGCCAGCTACTGTCGGTGCCGATCGAACGGGGCGGGCCCTGCGCTGGTTCGAGGAGAATCTCGGCACACAACCACCACGGCTCCGCCGCGGCGCGTTGCGGGCCGTCCTTGTTGTACCGGCCGGCCGGCGGGTTCGGGTTATGCCAGAACGAACTGCCGAGCATGACGCCGACGCAATTCGGGCCGGCCTTCAACAGCGAGGTGATGTCGAAGTCGCGATAATAAATCGTTTTCTCGTATTGCGACCAGGGCTGGTTGATCCCGGTATCCGCCAACCGCCGCCCGTTCACGCGCGGGTCGTAGTCGCCCAACCCCACCATGCGGAGCGTGGCTTTGCGCGGTGGAACGTCCAAAACGAATTCCTTGCGGAAAAGGGGCCACGCATCGAAGGCCGCCGCGCCGTTCGGCGGGGCAATCCACTCCGCCCGGGTGAACGGCGACGAGGCCACGGCGGTTGAAGGTTGGCGGTCATTCGGGTTCGACGCGTTGTCGCGGGCGACGAGCAGGCCGTTGGTGACGACCCACAGCCCAAGAATCAAAGCACGGAAGTTCATAATGCGCGCCCCTGCGGGGGAGTTTCCGCCCGTGGGTATAACGCAACGGCGGCAGCGAGGCCAGCCGCAAATGCGGCTTGACGGCGCTTTGATTTGCCGGCGGCGAGCGTTACGGACCGCTATTCCATCGCTTCGTTTTCGAGGAAGCCCTGGAGCTGGCGGAGCCGGGTGGGATGCCGCATCTTACGGAGGGCTTTGGCCTCGATCTGGCGAATGCGTTCGCGCGTGACTTTGAATTGCTTGCCCACCTCCTCAAGGGTGCGGGAATAACCGTCGCCGAGGCCGAAACGAAGTTCGAGCACCTTGCGTTCGCGTTCGGTGAGGGTGGTGAGAACATCGCCCAGCTTGTCCTTGAGGAGACTGTAGCTGGTCATGTCGGACGGGTTCTCGGCGGACTTATCCTCGATGAAATCGCCGAAGTTGGTGTCGTCGCTGTCACCGACGGGCGACTGGAGCGAGATGGGTTGCTGGGCCATCTTGAGGACGGCGCGCACCCGCTCGACCGGCATCTGCATTTCGTCGGCGATCTCCTCCGGGGTGGCCTCGCGGCCGAAGTCCTGAACCAGTTGTTTCTGGACCCGCATGAGCTTGTTGATCGTTTCGATCATGTGCACCGGGATGCGGATGGTGCGGGCTTGATCGGCGATCGAACGGGTAATGGCCTGGCGGATCCACCAGGTGGCGTAGGTCGAGAACTTGTAGCCGCGGCGGTATTCGAATTTCTCGACGGCCTTCATGAGCCCCATGTTGCCTTCCTGGATCAGGTCCAGGAATGAGAGACCGCGGTTGGTGTACTTCTTGGCGATCGAAATGACCAGACGCAGGTTGGCCTCGACCATCTCGGTTTTGGCCTGGAGCGCCTTGCGGGTGAAGTACTGAAGCTGATGATAAGCCTTGAGGTAGTCCTCGTACGGCATGCG
Organism: Verrucomicrobiota bacterium; assembly: GCA_023383055.1. Classification (GTDB taxonomy): domain Bacteria; phylum Verrucomicrobiota; class Verrucomicrobiia; order Limisphaerales; family JAHDYP01; genus JAHDYP01. The sequence continues at coordinate 49,207 of JAHDYP010000005.1, forward strand.
GACGAACTCCTCCAGGGCTTTGATCTTCTTTTGCTCGGACAGGATGATCGCCTGTTGCTGGGCGGACTTGCGCTGGGCTTCGAGCTCGCGGATGGCGCGGAGACTGAGTTGGATCTTGTCGTGGATGTTGTCGGCCACCAACGCCATCTCCTCGATCACCTTCTGCTTGTAATAGAACTTGGCGAACGTGCGCTGGAGCTTCTCGTCGAGCTTCTTGAAATCCTTGAGGGTCTTCTCCCGTTTGGCCTTGTTGGCGGCGCCCTGCCACGCGGCGTAGCGATCATCCACCTGCTGGTCGAGAATGCGGACCTCCTTGACCAGTTTGCGCAGGGCGCGGAGGTGGTTGTCGCGGCTTTCGATCTTTTTGTCGAGGATGACGCGGTCGAAACGCTCCTTGGGAGGCTCGGAAACCAGCTTCTCGGCCAAAGCGATGTGCTCCTTGCCAGCAAAACCGAGGCTGTAAATGATCCGTTTAACCTCGTTCTCGGCGTCTTCGATGCGTTTGGAGATCTCGACTTCCTGCTCGCGCGTCAGCAGCGGCACCTGCCCCATCTGCTTGAGATACATCCGGACCGGGTCATCGAGGATGTCGAGCCGGCCCTTGTCCTCCTCCTCCTCGGGCTCGGGTTGCCGGACGCGATCGACTTCGGCCTGATCGACGATCTCGACTTCGAGGCCGCGGAGTTTGCTGTAGATTTCGTCGAGTTCGTCGGCGGTAATGAGCGTGTCGGGCAGGGCGTCGTTGATGTCGGTGTAGGTCAGATAGCCCTGTTCCTGGGCCAACCGCACGAGTTCCTTGACCTTTTCGGTGATATCGATGCCCGACTGGCTCTTGATGGTTCCAAGGTTGGCGGCGGCGAGGACCTGCTGCCCGGGCTGGCTTTGACCCGAAGCCGGAGCTGCGGCGGGGTTCTCCCCCGTTTGGGGAGCCGCCTTGGTCGGCCGGTTATGGACCCGGTTAAACCCTTTACCAGCCGCATCCGTCGGCTTGAGGCCGGCAGCGGCCGGCCGTCGGACGGGTTCACTCCGCCGCGCCTCCGCCGCCGGAACGATCGGCTTGCGGACTTTGTCAGCCTCGGCCGGCTTGCGAGCGGGTTTGGGGGCGACTTGAGTTCGTCGCTTGAGACTCGGCTTGGCCGCGTCTCTCCGGGATTTAGATTTGACCATAGAGTAGAAAGCAGCGTCTGCTACTATCTGCAGAAAAGGTCGCAGAATATCGGGTCAGCCCCTCCTTTCGTCAAGCCCGGAAAAGCACGGCCGAAAATCCGCGAGCCCGGAGCCTCCGTCGGAGCCGGTTTCGCAGGCCGGAATTGGACGCGCCACCCGATCCCGTGAGGTTCCTAAATCTGCTTGCGCGCTCCATGCCGCGCCGTTAGTTTCCGCCGAACGCCGGTGCGTTTCACGCGCTGGACCGACCATGCCACCTCAGACTGAAATGGGCTACAATTCCAAGGTCGAGGGCGACGTTATCGTCACCCGCGTCGATGCGGCCTTGAACTGGTGCCGAAAGAACTCGCTGTGGCCCATGCCGATGGGATTGGCCTGTTGCGCGATCGAGTTGATGGCCACGGGCGCCAGTCGGTTCGATATTGCCCGGTTCGGGGCGGAAGTGATGCGGTTTTCACCCCGGCAGTCCGATGTAATGATCGTCTCGGGAACCGTCACCTACAAGATGGCGCTGGCGGTCAAGCGCTTATACGATCAGATGGCCGAGCCGAAGTGGGTCATCGCCATGGGGGCCTGCGCTTCCAGCGGCGGCATGTACCGCAGTTACGCCGTGCTGCAAGGAGTCGACCGCATTCTGCCGGTGGATGTTTACGTGGCGGGTTGCCCCCCCCGACCCGAAGCCCTTTTGGATGCTTTGATGCGCTTGCAGCACAAGGTGTCCCGCGAACCAGCCCTCGCCACGCTCAAGCGGGCCGGCCCCGCGACGGAAGTGCCGGTGGCGTCATGACTCCGCTCGAACTTGCCGCAAAGCTCAAAGACCGGTTTGGCCAACTGCTGGATGGACCGACGGTGTTCCGGGACGAAGCCACGCTCTCGCTGCGCGAAGCCGACCAGATCGGGGAGGTATGCGCTGTCGCCAAGCGGGAACTCGGCTGCAACCTGCTGCTCGACATCACCGGAATCGATAACCTCGGCGAAGACCCGCGCTGGACGCTGGTTTACGAACTCTACGGGGTCGAACATGGCTGTCATCTGCGGATCAAGACCAACGTCGGTGAGGAAAAATCCGAGTTGCCCACCGTCTCGCACGTGTGGCGGGCGGCCGACTGGCAGGAACGCGAGGTTTACGACATGCTCGGGATCCGGTTTTTGGGTCACCCGGACCCGAGGCGGATTCTGATGTGGGAGGGTTACCCCTATCATCCTCTGCGCAAAGACTTTCCGCTTGGCGGCAAACCCAGCGACCAGCCCGGCGTCGCCTTCAGCCAGGCCGCCCCCCTCGAAGGCGGACCGTTCGTGACCTTGCCGGGCGTCCGTGACGCAACCGAGCGCGAACCGCGAGTGCGTCAGCCCGAACCCTGATCTGGGGCCATGGAACGTCAGGAAATCATCGTCATCCGAGAGCCCGCCGCGCGTGCCGCCGACGCTTCCGATCATCCCCCGGGAGGTGAAGAGCTGTCCGTGCTGCAGGGCGATTCGATGGTCCTGAACATGGGCCCATCCCATCCCGCGACGCACGGAGTGCTACGGTTGGTCCTGGAGTTGGACGGGGAGATCATCACCCGGGTGACGCCCGAGATTGGCTACCTGCATCGCGGGGACGAAAAGATCGCGGAGAACATGACGTATACGCAATTCATCCCGTATACGGACCGGCTGGACTACCTGGCGCCGCTGGCCAACAACGTGGCCTACGCCCTGGCGGTGGAGAAGCTGCTGGGGATCGATCGGCAGTTGCCGTTGCGCTGCCAATTCATCCGCGTGATCTGTTGTGAACTGGCGCGGGTTTCGTCGCATCTGTTGGGGTTGGGTTCCTACGCGATGGACGTCGGCGCGATGACGGTGTTTCTCCACACCTTCACCGAGCGAGAGAAGATTCATAATCTGTGTGAGGCTCTCACCGGCGCCCGGTTTACGACCAGTTACACGCGGATCGGCGGGGTCTCCCGGGATATCCCGCCGGGTTGGACCGATCAATGCCGTCAGTTCTGCCGGGAGGTGCTGATCACAATCGGCGAAGTCGATCAGATGCTGACCCGGAACCGGATCTGGGTGGATCGCACCCGGGACGTGGGGGTGATCACGCGTGAAGCCGCGATCGATCATGGGTTGACCGGGCCGAACCTCCGGGGCAGCGGGGTGAATTACGACGTTCGCAAGGCGCATCCCTACCTGGTTTACGATCAGCTCGACTTCGAGGTCCCGCTCGGTTCCGTGGGCGATTGCTACGATCGGTACCTGGTCCGCATGGAAGAAATGCGGCAGAGCGTGAGCTTGCTGCACCAGTGCCTGGACCGGTTGCCGGAGGGGCCGGTCTCGGTGGGGGATGGCAAAACCGTGTTGCCGGCGAAAGACAAGGTCCTGACCCGGATGGAGGAGTTGATCCATCATTTCCTGCTGGTGACCCAGGGTGTCAATGCGCCGCCGGGCGAAGTCTATTTCGGTGCGGAAAACCCAAAGGGCGAGCTCGGCTTTTACATCAATAGCCGAGGCGGGGGGACGCCTTATCGCCTGAAGATCCGGGCGCCGTCGTTTGCGAACCTGAGTATTCTGCCGCAGATGATGCCGGGTCTGATGTTGAGCGACGTGGTGGCGGTGTTGGGTTCGATCGATTTCGTGATGGGTGAATGCGACCGTTAGCGGCGCGGCCGGTTCAGCCTGCCAGCGCCACAACGATTTTGACTGTGAAGGTTCCTGAACAGCAACTTGAAAAAGACCGCGCCGACGGTGCCGCGCCCGCGAAAGGCCAGGCGCAAGCGGCATCGCGGTTCGCCCCCCCGTCCGACCTCGAGGCGCGTGTCGACGAACTGCTGAAGCGTTACCCGCACAAACGGAGCGCCTCGCTCATGGCCCTGCACGCGGTCCAGGAAACGACAGGATACGTGAGTGGTCCGGCGATCGAATGGCTGGCGCGCAAGCTCGAACTGCAGCCCATCAACCTCTACGAATTGGTCACGTTCTATCCGATGTTCCGGCAGGAACCCGCCGGACGCTACCAAATCAAGGTGTGCCGAACCCTGAGCTGCGCCCTGGGCGGCAGCCAGGCTTTGTATCGGCACCTCTGCGCGCGGCTCGGTCTCGATCCAGCCCGACCCGGCCTGCAAACCACGCCGGACGGGCGGTTCTCGATCGAATGGGTCGAGTGCCTGGCGAGTTGCGGCACGGCGCCGGTCCTGATGTGTAACGATGACTTTTTCGAGGGCGTCACGCCGGAACGAGCGGACGGGCTGCTGTCGGGGTTGGCTGCCGGACATGGATTCGAACCATGACAAACAGATCCAGAGTCTGCTGTGCTACCGTTACACCATCCGGCAACCCCGGTAGAGAGGGAGAGGCTAGGATCTCGGCGCGATAAGTCAAGACCAGCCGTCCAAATGGCACAGGAACACCGACTCATTCTAAAGCAGATCGATCAACCGGGTTACACCGCCGAACTCGAGTGTTACCTGCGCCATGGCGGTTACGCCGTGCTGCGCAAGGCCCTCAGCCTCCCGCCCCGGACGCTGACCGACGGCCGGGTGCTGACCGGCCCGGACCAACTCCGGAAAGAGGTGATGGAATCCGGATTGCGCGGGCGCGGCGGCGCGGGATTCTCGTGCGGGCTGAAATGGTCGTTCATCGACCATCGGAGCGGCAAGCCGGTTTACCTGATCTGCAATGCGGACGAATCGGAGCCCGGCACTTTCAAGGATCGGCAGATCATCTACAAGGACCCTCATCAGTTGCTCGAGGGGATGATCATCAGTTGCTACGCCAATCATGTGCATCTCGCCTACATCTACATCCGCGGCGAGTTCACCGAAGGCGCGCGCATCCTGGAACGGGCCCTGGCGGAGGCGCGGGCGGCCGGCTATCTCGGGCGGGACATCCTCGGGAGCGGTTTTGACCTCGAAATCCACGTCCACCGCGGGGCGGGCGCCTACATCTGCGGCGAGGAAACCGGCCTGATCGAGTCGCTCGAGGGCAAGCGGCCGTACCCGCGAATCAAGCCCCCCTATTTCCCGGCCGTGCTCGGCCTCTACCTCTGTCCGACCATCGTCAACAACGTCGAAACCCTCTGCGCCGTGAAGCACGTGGTGGGCATGGGCGGCCTCGAGTTCGCCAAGCTGGGCACGCCCAATAACACGGGCACCCGGATCGTCAGCCTGAGCGGGCACGTGCGCCGCCCCGGCTACTACGAAGTCGAAGTGGGGAAAGTCACGCTGGGCGAGTTGATCCTCGATCCGGCGTTTGGAGGCGGCTTGCGGGAGGGTCGCAAGCTCAAGGCGATCATCCCGGGTGGGTCCTCCGCCAAAGTGTTCAAAGCCGGCGAACGATTCCGGCTGCAACGCCGCGGACCCGGCGGGCAGGTAACGTCCGAAGAGGTCGATCTGCTGGATCTGCCCTATGATTTCGATTCGCTGCAGCAGGCCGGCAGCATGTCCGGCTCCGGCGCGATCATCGTGATGGACGACTCGACCGATATGGTGGAGGCCCTGGCGAACATTGCGGAGTTTTACGCCCACGAAAGCTGCGGGCAGTGCACCCCGTGCCGCGAAGGCTCCCTCTGGATGAGCAAGGCGCTGCATCGCCTGACCCACGGCGGAGGCCGTCCCCAGGACGCCGATTACCTGCTGCACATCGCCCGCAACATCCAGGGCCGCACCATCTGCGCCTTCGGCGAGGCCTGCGCCTGGCCGGTCCTGAGCATCGTCACCAAGTTCCGGGACGAATTCGAAGCGCGCGGCGCCGCGGATCTCGCCCGACGCGCCCATCCCGCCACCGGAGTGGAAGCGCCCCCCGCTACCACCCAACCCGCGGCTCGCGCCGACTGACCTCGCCATGTCTGCCCCGCCCTCCAAATCCAATCCGGCCCCGGACACCTTAACGGTGGTGGTGGACGGCAAACCCGTGACGGTGCCGCGCACCACGCCCGACCCCGTGAGCGGCCGGCCGCTGCCGACAACCATGATTCAGGCCTGCGAAGCCGCCGGGGTCGTGGTGCCGCATTATTGTTATCACCCGAAGCTCCCCGTGGCGGGCAACTGCCGGATGTGCCTGGTCGAATTCGGCCTGCCGGCGCTGGGACCGGACCGCCAGCCGATCCTGAACCCGGACGGCACGCCGAAGATCGTCCTCCAGACACTGCCCTATGATCCCGGGGTGCCGCGCGCGGCCATTGCCTGCGCCACGCCGCTCTCGCCGGGCATGGAGATTTATACCAACACCCCCAGCGTCCGGAAGACCCGGGAGGCCGTGCTGGAATCCCTGCTGATCAATCACCCGCTCGATTGTCCGATCTGCGACCAGGCCGGCGAATGCAAGCTGCAGGAGTATTCGGTCGAGTACGGCCAGTCGGAAAGCCGCTTTGCCGAAACCAAGGTGCACAAACCGAAACAGGTCGATCTGGGGCCACGCATCATGCTCGACGACGAGCGCTGCATTCTTTGCTCGCGCTGCATCCGGTTCACCCGCGACATTGTGGGCGACGACGCCCTGGGCATCGTCAGCCGGGGCAGTCACAGCACCCTGACCGCCTATCCCGGCCGGCCGTTTGACAACAATTACACCCTGAACACCGTCGACCTCTGCCCCGTCGGCGCGCTGACCTCGAAAGACTTTCGGTTTCAGATGCGGGTCTGGTTTCTCAAGGAAACCAACAACCTCTGCCCCAGCTGCGGGACCGGGTGCAATCTGGTGATCGGCTCGCGCGAAAACCGGATCTACCGGTACGAACCGCGGCAAAACGACGCCGTCAACTCCTGCTGGATGTGCGATTTCGGGCGCCTGAACTACAAGTGGATCCAGCGCCCCGACCGGCTCGCCGAGGTCGGCAGACGCAATGCCGACGGCGGCTTTGACGCGAGCTCCTGGACCCCGGCCCTTCGCGAAGTCGCCGACAAGATCAAAGGGCTCCCCGCCGGCGCCCTGGCCATCGTGGCATCCGCCCGACAAACCAACGAAGAGCTCTTTCTGCTTCAACGCCTGGCCCAACACCGCCAAGCCCTGACCGACTCGATCCCGCGGCTCGGCGATGCCGATCATCTCCTGGTGAATGCGGACAAGAACCCGAACAGCACCGGAAGCCGGTTGATCGGCATTGCCGGCCCGGACCTGGGGACACGGCTGCCGACCATGGCGACCGGGATTGCCGAGGGACGGATCAAGGGGTTGATCGTGTTCGGTGAGGATGTCGTGCGCCATGGCCTCACCGAAGAGCTGCTGCAGCGCCTGGAATTGCTCGTGGTCAGCGACGTCTTGCCCAACGCCACGACGGCCCTGGCCCACTATTTACTGCCGGGTTGCGCCCACGCCGAAAAGCGGGGCAGTTTCGTCAACGTCAAACGCCAGCTCCAGCGCTTCAACCAAGCCGTCGCACCGCCCGGAAACGCCCGACCCGAATGGGAATTCCTGGTCGAGTGCGTGGGCCGGGTGCTGGGTGAACCGTTGCCGGCAACGCTGGAAGGTCTGTTCAACCAGATGGCCAAAGAGGTTCCGGCATTCCAGGGCCAGACCTGGGCCGGGCTCGGCGACCTGGGAAAGAAGCTCGGGTGAGTGGTTGCAGCGCGGCGCTCGCGCGGAGACAGGAAGTGCTTTGACGCGCGGGTCAGAGGGGCTAGGCTGGCCCGGACCGTTTCTACAGAAATTGTGATCGGATGCAGTGGATCGATAATCTGACGGTGATGCAGCAGTTCGCGCTTTTCAGCGCGCTCAAGATCATTGGGGTGTTCTCCATCCTGATGTTCATCGTCGCGTATGCCGTCATCATCGAACGCAGAGTGTCCGCGTTCATTCAGGACCGGCACGGTCCGAACCGGGTGGGACCCTTGGGTTTGCTGCAGCCGCTGGCGGACGCCGTGAAGTCGTTTCTCAAGGAGGATTACACGCCCGGGCATGTCCGGAAGGTCTTTTTCTGGCTGGCGCCGGCGATCGTAATGATTCCCAGCATCATGACGGTGGCGGTGATTCCGTTCGGATCGACGCTCGGCGACCAACCGATGGTGATTGCCGATTTGAACGTGGGCATTCTCTACGTGTTCGGCATCGTGTCGCTGGGGGTGTACGGCATTGTGCTGGCCGGTTATGCCGCCAACTCGAAATACCCTCTCCTGGGCGGCATCCGGTCCAGCGCGCAGATGATCTCTTATGAGGTGGCCATGGGCCTCTCGGTCATCCCGGTGTTCCTGCTGGTGGGCAGCCTGAACCTGAGCCAGGTGATCGGATACCAGGCCCACAGCTGGGTGGACTGGCTGATTTTCAAACAGCCGCTGGCCTTCCTCATTTTCGTCGTGGCCAGCTTTGCCGAAACCAACCGACTCCCCTTCGACCTGCCGGAGAGCGAGCAGGAACTGGTGGGCGGGTTCAACACCGAGTACGGCTCGATGAAGTTCGCCCTCTTTTTCATGGGCGAATACGCCAACCTGACGGTGTCGTCGGCCATCCTCGTCACCCTCTTCCTCGGCGGCTGGACGCTGCCGGTTTTCGGGTTGGACCAGCCGGCGCAACATTGGCTGGGCGGGCTGGCGCATATCGGGATTTTCCTGGCCAAGATGATCGCTGTGATTGTGGTGATCATCTGGGTGCGCTGGATGTGGCCGCGGTTCCGCTACGACCAACTCATGCGCCTCGGCTGGACGCGGGTCATCCCCGTGGCTCTGGCCAACATCGTTTTGACCGCCTGGATTCTCTGGTTAAGGGCTTGAAGTGATCGTCAAACGCACAGCACTGACCTGGTGGGAGCGGCTCTACATTCCGGCCGTGCTGAACGGATTCCGGGTGACCCTCCGCCATTTCTTCCGGCGCAAGGTCACCATGCAATACCCGGAGGAAAAATGGGTCGTTCCCCCCGGTTACCGCGGCGCCCCCTACCTGGTCAAAGACCAGGACGGCCGGACCAAGTGCGTCTCCTGTCAGTTGTGCGAGTTCATCTGTCCGCCCAAGGCAATCCGGATCGTGCCGCCCGGCCCGGAGGTGGATCCCGCGACCGCAAACGTGGAGAAGCGACCACGCGAGTTCGAGATCGACATGCTGCGCTGCATCTTTTGCGGTTTCTGCCAGGAAGTCTGCCCCGAGGAAGCCATTTTCCTCATGGAGGATTACTCCCTCACCGGCGGGTCGCGGAGCGAGATGGTCTATGACCTGCCCAGGCTGCTCGCCCTGGGCGGGACCCACCACGACCCGATCATGAAGTGGCAGCAGAAGGCCAGAGAGGCAGGGCTCCAGGGGGTGAAACCGTAGCCATGGAGAGTCTCCTGTTCTATTTGTTTTCGGGGCTGGCCCTGCTCTGCGGGTTGCTGGTGGTGGCCAATCCGTTCAGCCGCAACCCGGTGACGAGCGCGATGTTCCTCGTGCTTTCGATCGTGTCGCTGGCCGGGTTGTTCGTGCTGTTGCACGCGTTTTTCCTCGCGGCCGTGCAGATCCTGGTCTACGCGGGCGCGGTCATGGTGCTGTTCCTCTTCGTGATCATGCTGCTGGACCTGGACGAACACCAGCGGCGCAAGCTGAGCCGGTTCGGCCTCGTCACCGGCATCCTCGGCGCCGGCGCGTTCGCGATGATCCTGCTGGGCGCCGTCGTCGGATCCGGCACTCGCGAAGGCCTGACGACCTCGACCTTGGAGGGGCGCACTGCTGGGCCGAGTGCTGTTCTCGGAATACCTGCTGCCCTTTGAGGCGCTTTCGGTGTTGCTGCTGGTCGCCATGGTGGGCGTGGTGCTCCTGAGCAAACGCGATTTGTCATGATCGGTCTCGAACATTATCTGACGGTGAGCGCGCTGTTGTTCTGCCTCGGCCTGTTCGGCGTGATCGCCCGGCGCAACCTGCTCGTGATCTACATGTCGCTCGAGCTGATGCTCAACGCGGCAAACCTCGCGCTGGTCGCCTTCTCCCGGTTCAACCAGGACTTGAACGGCCAGGTCATGGTGTTTTTCGTCATCACCGTGGCCGCCGCCGAGGTCGCGGTGGGCCTGGCCCTCATCGTCGCCCTCTACCGGCGGCGGCAGTCGGCCAATGTCGAGCACCTGACGACTTTGAAATTGTAGCGACCCACTCCGCGTGAAACTCCCATTGCTGCCCTGGTTGATCCTGTTTCTGCCGCTGCTGGCGGCGGCGGCGGGCATGCTCTGGACCTTGCGCTCCCCCGCGCGCACCGCCCGACTGTCGGTCGGCGCAATCGCCGGCAGCTTCCTGCTGAGCGTGGTCTTCATCGCGGTGAACGGCTGGCTCCCCGCCGGCGCCGAATCCGCCGTGACCTGGCTGGCGGTCGGCGATTTGAGCGTCGACCTCGGCTTGCAGCTCGATTCGTTGAGCCTCCCGATGTTGCTCGTGGTGACGGGAGTGGGCGGTGTGATTCATGTCTACTCCCTGGGTTACCTGCGCGACGACCCCGGGTTCGCCCGGTATTTCGCCTGCCTGAGCCTGTTCACGTTCGCGATGCTCGGAGTCGTGCTCGCCAATAATTTCCTGATGCTGTTCGTCTTCTGGGAACTGGTGGGGGTCTCGAGCTACCTGTTGATCGGTTTCTGGTTCGGCCGGCCGGCCGCCGCCGACGCCGGCAAGAAAGCCTTCCTGACCAATCGCGTCGGCGATTTCGGCTTTCTCCTCGGCATCCTGCTCGTCTGGTCCACCCTCGGCACGCTGGACTTCGGCGAGCTCAGGAAGATCATCAGCGTCCGGCCCGATGTCCTCGGCGGAGCGGCAACGCTGGCCGGTCTGTTGATCTTCTGCGGCGCGGTCGGCAAGTCCGCCCAATTCCCGCTGCATGTCTGGTTGCCGGACGCGATGGAGGGTCCGACGCCGGTCAGCGCGCTGATCCATGCGGCCACAATGGTGGCGGCGGGCGTTTACATGCTCTGCCGGGTGTTTTTCCTGCTCGACCTGCCCGGATCACACGCCCTGGACATCATTGGGTGGATCGGGGGGATCACCGCCTTGTTCGCGGCCGTCGTGGCGCTGCAGCAGAACGACATCAAACGGATTCTCGCCTACTCGACCCTCTCGCAACTTGGATACATGGTGATGGCGGTGGGCGTCGGCGGGCCTGCCACGGGGATGTATCACCTCACCACGCACGCTTTCTTCAAGGCCTTGTTGTTCCTCGGCGCCGGTTCGGTGATTCATGCCCTCCATCATCAGCAGAACATCTGGAAAATGGGCGGGCTGAGCTGGCGCATGCCGGTGACCTTTCTGACGTTCCTGGTGGCGACACTCGCCCTCTGCGGAGTGCCTCCTTTCAGCGGTTTCTTCAGCAAAGATGCCGTCCTCGCCGCGACCCTGACCGGCAACCACGCCAATTACCTGCTGTTCGGACTGGGCGTGGCGGTGGCGGTCCTCACCACCCTTTACATGTTTCGCCTGGTGTTCGTGGTCTTCCTGGGCTCGACCCGGTCGGCGCACGCTAACGCCGCCCAGGAATCGCCCCGGATCATGACCTGGCCGCTGGCCCTGCTCGCGTTGCCCAGCGCCCTCGCCGGTTTCTGGGCCATCGATGGGATCTACGCGGGCGCGTTCGGAGGCGAGGGCGGCGCGGGACACGGAGGTTGGGGACATACGATCGCGATGCTGGCCAGCCTGGCAGCGGTCATTGGCGGCTTCGTGCTCGCTTGGCGACTGTATCGCGACGCCATGGACGATCCCTTGCCCGCGAAGCTGGGCGGCCTGGCCGAGGCGATGCGCGACCGGTTCTACCTCGACGAGGTTTACCAGGGCACCGTGATCCGGTTTCAAGATGCCTGCGCCGGATTCGCCGATCTGTTCGATCGCTGGATCATTGCCGGTGTCGCGGTCCGCGGCGTGCACGGCACCACCGAGTTCGTGGGACGCGCCCTGCGGCTCGCCCAGACCGGCAATCTCCGAACCTACGCGTTCCTGACGGTCCTGGGGCTGGCGCTGATTCTCTATCTGGCACTGGGATAGCCGCATGAATTCACTCGCGCTCATCGTTCTATTGCCGCTGCTGGCGGCGGCCGCCCTGGCGGCCGTCCCGCGGAACTTCCGCGTGGTGATGCGCCTGGCGCCGCTGGCGGCCACCTTCCTCACCGCCCTGCTCGCCCTGAAAGTGTTCCTGCAGTTCGACCCGGCCCTGCCCGGCTATCAGTTCGAGACGGTGCTCCCCTGGCTCGGCGCGCCCGCCCTTGGCATCCAGTGCCGACTCGGCGTGGATGGGTTGAACGTGGCGTTGTTGTTGATGGGGGCGATCGTGGCCTTTGCGGCGGCTTGCGCTGCCTGGGAGATCGACCGGCGCGAGAAGGAATTCGCCATCCTGCTGCTGGTCATGACTGGCGGCATCCTGGGCGCCTTCGCGTCGTTGGATCTCTTCTTCTTCTACGCCTTCCATGAATTGGCGTTGGTGCCGACTTTCATCATGATCGGCGTCTGGGGCCGGGGCGACCGCCGCAATTACGCCACCTTCAAGATCACGCTGTATTTGAGCGTGGGAGCGCTGATCACACTGGTCGGTTTGATTGCCCTCTATCTCCAGGCCGGCGCCAACTCGTTCGACATCCGGGAACTGATCCGGCACGTTCAGGCCAACCCACTCAGCGCCGGCGCCCAACACGCCATTTTCCCGCTGCTGCTGTTCGGCTTCGGGATCCTGGTTTCCCTCTGGCCTTTCCACACCTGGGCGCCGGTCGGGTACGCGGCGGCCCCCACGCCGACCGCGATGCTCCATGCGGGCGTGCTGAAGAAGTTCGGGCTCTACGGCTTGCTTCGCATCGCCCTGCCGTTGATGCCGGAGGCGGCGCAGGGCTGGATGGGAACGCTCGCGCTGCTGAGCCTGGGCAACATCCTGTTCTGCGGCCTGGTGGCCATGCGTCAGCGCGACTTGAACTACCTGATCGGCAACTCGAGTGTGGCCCACATGGGCTTCGTCTTCCTCGGCATCGCCTCGCTCACGCTCGTCGGCGTCACCGGCGCCTTGGTGGTCATGGTGGCTCACGGTTTCCTCGCCGCGCTCTCCTTCGCACTCAGCGGCTATCTCTATCAACAGACCAAGACCCTCGACCTCGGTCAAATGGGCGGTCTCCTGCACCGGCTGCCGTTCATCGGCACCGCCTTCATCATGGCCATGCTCGCCGGTTGCGGGCTGCCCGGGTTCGCCAATTTCGTGGGCGAGGCCATGGTCTTTTTCGGGGCCTGGACGGTGTTCCCGGTGATCACGATCGTCGCCGTCTGGGCGGCGCTGGTCATTGGCGGGGTCTACATGATCCGCGCCATCCGCCAACTCCTGCATGGGCCGTTGCCCGAGCGCTGGGCCAACCTGGCCGACACGGCGAATGCCTGGCGCAAACTTCCCTTCGCCCTGTTGTTGGGCTGTCTGTTCTGGTTCGGCGCTTTTCCTTCGACGCTGACCCGCCGGATCGAACCGGCGCTGGCGCCCACGCTGGCCGGATTCAATCGCCCGGCGCTGGTTGAATTATCCGCCCCGGACGGAGTGCGGACCGCGAAGGTCATGGTGAGCACGGAGACGCGGGAGGACACCAGGCCATGAATTACGGGCTGTTAACCCTGGAGATCGGCGTCGTGCTCGCCGGCTTGGCCGTGCTGCTCGCCGACCTCTGGATCCCGGCCGAGATGCGACGGAAACTGACCCATGCCGCCGCCGGCTTCCTGGGGCTGCTGTTGCTGGCGAGCTTTACCCGGTGGATCGACTCCGGGGAAACCGGCACCGCGTTCGGGGGCATGTTCATCCAGGACGGCATGTCGCTCTTTTTCAAGCGGCTGTTCCTCGTGACGGCCATCATCGTCCTCGTTTTCTCCTTCGATTTCGCCGATCGCCTGCCGTCGGCCGCCCTCGGCGAGTACGGGGCGCTGACGCTGTTCGCCCTTGCCGGCATGATGCTGGCCGCCTCGGCCAACGACCTCAGCGTGCTGTTCGTCTCGGTTGAGCTCATTACCGTCACCTTCTACGTGCTCGTCAGTTTCCAGCGCGCACGGGTCGTTTCGCTCGAGGCCGGCGTCAAATACCTCATCATCGGCGCCCTGGCGTCGGCGATCATGGTTTATGGCATCGCGCTGGTATACGGCACCGCGGGCAGCATGAAGTTCGATCGGGTGGCCGCCGCCGCGCCCGCGCTGGCGGACAACCGGGTCTTTCTGATGGGCGTCCTGCTGGTGATGGCGGGGCTCGGGTTCAAGATCGCCGCGTTTCCGATGCAGCTCTGGGCACCCGATGTCTACCAGGGCTCGCCCACGCCCACCACGGCCTTCCTGGCCATCGGCTCCAAAGCGGCGGGCTTTGCGCTGCTGCTCCGCTTTCTCTACACGGCGGTGCCCGGCCTGAGCGCGTGGCTGGGACCCGTGCTGGCGGTCGTCGCGGGCATCACGATTCTCTACGGCAACCTCTGCGCCATCCCGCAGCGCAACCTCAAGCGGTTGCTCGGTTATTCGAGCATCTCGAACGCCGGCTACCTGTTGCTCGGGGTGGCCGCGATGAGCGCCGCCGGCCAGTCCGCCGTGCTCTTCTTCCTCGGCGCGTACCTGGTGTCCGTGCTCGCCGCGTTTCTCGTGATCGGGTTGGTCACGCGCGATGCCGAGAGCGAGGACGTCGGCGTGCTGACGGGCTTGAACCAGCGCTCGCCCTTTCTGGCGTTCGCCCTAAGCCTGAGCATGATCTCGCTGGCAGGCATCCCGCCGCTGGCCGGGTTTTTCGGGAAATTCCTGTTGCTGAAAGCGGTGGTGGAGCAAGCCCGAACTCATTCCGCCTACGCCTGGCTGCTTGCGGTCGCCCTCGTCGGCATCGTCATCTCGCTCTATTACTATTTTGGGGTCGTCCGCGCCATCTACTGGTCGAAGGAACCTGGCGAGACCGATCCGCCGGTTCGGGATCCGATCCCGGTCTCGCGTCCGATGCGTTACGCGGTCGTCTTCTGCGTCGGCGGCATGCTCTATCTCGGGCTCTTCCCCAGCGGCCTCCTCAACGCCGCCCTCGCCGCCATCCAGGCGCTCTGAACCGCTCGGGGTCGTTCGGTGGGTGAATGCGCCAAGCAGTGACCGTTGGGTTGGCTTTCAGCCGCCTCCGTCAGCGCGAACTCCGAGTTCAGCGTGACAAGATTCGCCTCCACTTCGCCAGTCCGCATGAGGTGAATGCCCGTGAGCAGAACGCGATAGACGTAGAGCAGCGGCTTCACTCGGCGCGGCGATGTCTTCAGGAACAGCTTCCACTGCGTCTCTGCGAAGCCAAAGTAGTGATGGGAGTGGTGTCTTGTGATGACGCCGTGGCTACCCTCGCCCATCGGATGGGAGAGGGGCTGGGGGTGAGGGATGCACATCTCTTTCAACTCGGCATGCTCCGGCGTCGTGTGGACGATGAGCGGCGAGAAAAGCTGCTCCAGCACGTAGCCGTTCTTCTTGAGCAACAGCCGAAAGAACTTCCGCACGTCATGGCTCACGATGTCCATCTCCAAGCCTTCGATAACGCGCGAGTCTTCGACCGTTTCCTCGCGGACCTCCAGGCCGACGACCTTTTCGAGCGGCAACCGATGCGCGCCGCGCAGGTCAAAGTCCGAGTCCGGGGACGGAAATCCGTAAAGGTGCGCCCCGCTGATGGTGGCGAACAACAGCGGATACGGCTGGGCAGCAACGATGCGGTGGAGGCGTGGGTCAATGTTCATGGCCTTAAAGAATCAGCGATGGTCAGCGTGTGACATTCGGTGATGGTGGGAGGCTCAAGTCTATCCAGCAACCGCTCAATCACCCTCTCCGGCACGGCATTCGTCCGTCGGCGGTTCTGCGCAAGAATGGTCTGCAACGCAGGTTCGAGGTAAACGATTTCAACCCTCGCATTGTAGTCGGCAAACAACTTAATCCAGCGCCCGCGCATCTGGCGTGTGAGGTTGGTCGCGTTGAAGGCGAAGTCGCGTCCGGCGCGGAGATGTTCGCGGCATTGTTCGCGCGCCAACTGAATGACGGAGCCCTGATTGTCCGTGGCATCCATGTCGAGTTCGTCACGGATGGCGTCGAGCGACACGACCGGCAGTTTGGGACGATGCTTTGCCAGCCATGTGTCTTTGCCAGCGCCCGGCAGTCCGGACATGAGCGTCACCCGGCAGCGGTAGTCCTCGTGCGGTGTGTAGTGGAGGCTGGAGAGTTGGTCGCGGTAGAAGAGAAACCGGGCGTGATCATTCACGAACGGGTAAGGGCCGTCGAAACAGCCACGCTCATCGGCCACCAGCTTCCAGAGATGCAGAGCGTCCTCCGGGCGGGTCATCTCCCCGGCCTGGCGTCCGCGCGTGTCGGCGAGGGCGAACAGGTAGAGCAACCGGTTGTTCACCTGCCACGAAAGCGAGATGACCTCGTGCTCCGGCTTGTGCTTCTCCAACAGGAACGGTGGACGACCGTGGAAGCGGACGAGCGCAGCGATCTCCTCGCGCGGGACGAGGTCGCACTCCAGTCCACGCAGTTCGCGTCGGGCGATTTCGGCGCCCACCAGGCCGTGCTTGGGCGAACGCGTGCGGCCCGTGTCCGGGTCGAGCACGGTGGTGGCGGGCTTGCCGGCGTCGTGGAACAGCCCGGCAAAGAGCAGCTTCAATTGTGTCGCGCGGTCGAGCGACGGCCAGTCGGCGAGCCGCTCCAGTTCGGCGCAAACCATGCGGGTGTGCGTCCACACGTCGCCCTCGGCGTGCCACTGCGTGTCCTGCTGGCAGTCGGCCATCGCGCGTGCCCACGGCTGGGCTTCGGCCCAGGCGAGGATTTGCGCGTTCGTGGCGCGAATAATGTCGGACCATCGTAACATACGGGGCTTCAGGATACCGCACCCGGAGGCACTGTGCGAGAGTTTGACCCAGCCGGCCAGTTCGGCCAATCTCCTACCCGTGACGCTAACGCTGCCAGACACCATCGAAAACTTCCGCCTGACGCCAGGCGAGGTCAGGGTTGAACTGGCTTGCGCCCTAATAACGCGCGCGGCCGGATCGGGCGCGCGGGCGCCACGGAACTTGCCGGCGTTGTCATCATCCGCAATTGTTGACGTGCGCCACTGCCATAGCCGCGATCTGGCTCGCGCTCGTAGCGCCACATGAACTGGCGGGCCAGCGCATCCTCATGGACGGTGCCCAGCAAGCGCAGCACCTCGACGATGGAAATGGCCATTTCTGTATCGTCGGTGTGCCACCAAGGACCGGCGGGCAACTCATCCTTGGTGATCATGTCGTAGGCTAGGTCAAAGCGACCGAACATCATCTCACCAATGCCATCACCAATGGCTAAGCCTTCCCAGAAACTCGGCTACCTCGACGCCATCGCCCGGATCCGGAGAGTCCGCGTGCTCCTTCTTCAAATCGTGATCCAGCGACATGAGAGCAGCGTCCGCCAGCACTTCATGACACTCAGCAACCATACGATGCGCGTCGCGCCAAACACGCCTCTGATACCTTGGCCCATGTTGAGCCACTGCAGATTCAAAGCCGCGAATCCGATCTGCGTCGTCCTCAAGATCGATGAGGGTGGTGCGATTCATAGACCACTCCATTCTGTATGCCCGAAAAGAAACCATCCCTTTACGCCCAAATCTCGACTCCTTCCGCCAGTTGATTCGGCACCATCGCTTGATGCTGCCAGTGCTCGCTTTGTTTCACCTTTTCCACGAATTCGGGCCGGACCATTTTCGCTCGGCCAGTCACGAAACCGCTGGCTTCGGTGCGCATGTAGAGCCCTTCCATCAGGTGGTCCGTCCTGCCGGTGACGGGATTGTCGAACGCGCTGTCGAAGGCGGACGGGCGGATGAGCGCTCGCAGTTCCTCGGCTGTGGCGGGGCCGCGATGGAGCACGGGCACGGTGTGAAGGCCGGTGCCGTCGAGCATTCGCAGGCGCGTGGCGAGGTCGAGGAACTGCGCCGCGTCCTTGTCGTAAATGTCAAACTCGAAGAAGTAGTGCGGCAGTGCGCGGTAGTGGACGGAGTGTTTGGCGTACATCCATTCGCCGTAGAGGATGAACCGGCTGCCGAGCATCGCCTCCAGCGCGGGACGCTTCACGGAGGTCCACTGCTTGAAGAGGTCATACTGCGGGTGCATGCCCTCGGTGATTTCATGGCCCCGGCATTGCAGGACCATGCGCCCGTGCGAGGTGAAGTGGATGCCCACGTTCGTGCCGTCAATCTTCTCCTCCACGATGAGCGACGGATCGGCGATGAACGCCTCGGATTCCGTCCGGCCCAGGTGTTTGTCGTCGTCCGTGCCCTTCGAACCGAAGAGATGCGGCGTGCGCGGGTATTTAATGAAATCGTCGCGGCTGGCACCCATGATTCACCTTTCGCTCGTGGCGGCCATTTCCCGCCGGGCTTTGATGAGGAACCGGTTCGCCGCTTCGTAGTCGGGGCGTTCGGGCAGTTTGGTTTCCGCCAGGGCGCGCTCGAAGTCGCGGTGGAGTTCCTGGCGCCAGGCGTTCAGTTCGATCCACGGCACTTCGCCACGTTTGACGGCAAGCAGGCGGTCGCGGTGGGCTTCGACGCGCACGGGCACGCGGCCATTCCGCAGCCTGGCCGCGCCGGTCAGCAGCAGCCGCAGCAGGTGCATGGCGTGTTTCCAGCGCACTTCACCGTGGCTTGCCGAGCCGGAGCGGGTGGCCCGCCTGCCGTCGTCTCCTGCGGACTTCGTCCCGGCAGCTCTCGCCCTGCGCTTCGCGTCGCGCGAAGGCTGGTTGCGGAGGTCTTGCTCGATCTTCTTGAACTGGCTCATGGCGTAGCCGTTGAAGGTCTGGAAGATCATCTGGCTCAGGAACCCTTCGCGCATGGCCAGCAGTTCCTCGCCGAGTGGGGTGACTTTTTCGACCATTGGCGAGTAGAGGCATTCGAGGATGTTCGGGTTGGCCTTCAGGGCCATCGCCAGAAATTTGTGCAGCTCCCAGTAGCAGCTTTGCGCCGCGTTGTCCTCGAATTGCTCGGGCGCGCCGAACAGTGACCACTGCAGGTCCGCCGGCGCGAGGTAGATCCCGCGCCGGTCCGTGTCAGAGTCGCCGGTGTCGAGCCCATACGCACGCGAGCCAACGACACAGCGGTAGATGATGAGGTCCTCCAATTCAAAACCCTCCGATGCCTGAGAAGCGGGAAGCCGGTCCTTGAAATGCTTGAGCACCTCCAGTTGCTCGCGCGTGAGCGAGGCCTCGAATCCATCGGGGAAGCGAACGAGAAAATGCCTCTCCTCCAGGTTCGCGGGGGTGCGCGTCACCACCCCCACCGCGCCACGGGGATGGACGAGCGAGTTGTTGGTCCCGCGCACCTCCACGAGCGAGACCACCTGCGTTCCGGCGAAGACGTTGTTCGGCTGATGCGACATGGCTACGAAAGCCTCTCAACCACCCCCATCTGCGTCGGCGCGCCCACCGCCGCGTCTTCCGGGCCGACCGGAAGGAAGCGTACGGAATAACGGCGCGTGATCGCGTCGCGCTCGGGATGCGTCGCCAGCCAGCCTTCTCCGTGGCGGAGGAGCTTGGCCACTTCGTCATCGCCCACCCAGTAGTGCTTGTCGTTGTCGAGCACGGGTATGAGCACGTAGAGATGGCTCAGAAGTTGGTGCAGCGGCAGCGTGGCTTCGGGATAAAAGACATGCGCCTTGCCGAAGGAGAGTTCAAACGACTGCGCCCGGGCCGGATTCTTGCGGAGCAGGTAACCCAGATCGGTTGCAGGACGGTGGGTGGTGGACAGAGTCAGCAGCATCAGCTTCTGGATTCCAAGTCATACAGGTCTTGCAACGTATGCACCCGCACGTCTGTCAGGCGAGCCTTGGCCGAGCTTTTCCTCACAAACACCCGGCGGCCAATCGTGGCGTTGCGGGCGTTGGGGTAGCGGCGGACTTTTCCGTCCAGTTCCGCGGCCAGCCCAGCAAGCGAAGACACGTCGCCCCATTTGCATTCGCCCAAGTCCGTCCAGTTGTCCTGCCGGACGCCGACCACGTCCACCTGCACGTCAGCGGCCCAGTATTCGCCGATGGTGAACGGCGCGCGGACGCCTTCCCGGAGGTAGAGCAGCGGCAAGCTTTCGCGGCAGAGGCGCTCGAAGCAGCGGCCAAAGTAGGCGTCCAGTTCAGGCCGCACGACTTCGGCGAAGCCGCGCGTCGGGCCCAGCAGGCGCAGCACGCTTTGGTGCGGAAACACGAACCGGAACCAGAACCGCAACAGCGGATCGTCCAGCGCGTAACGCACCGAGCGCGTGCTCGGCTCGGCTTCGGTCACGGGGTAGCGGCGCTGCAAGTAGCCCAGTTCGACCAGCGTATTCAGGTGGTAGTTCAGCCCGCGCACGTCAATGCCGGTGGACTTGGCGAGTTGCGCGGGGCTGCTCTTGCCTTGGGCCAGGGCCATCAGCACGGAATGGTAGGGCACCAGATCCCGGAGCTCTTCGTGCAGCAGGAATTCCGGTTCACGCGCCAAAACGGCGTTCTCGTCGAGCAGCCGGGTGATGAGATTTTGCTCCACCGACTCCGCTCCGTCAAAGGCCAGCAGATAGGCCGGCACGCCGCCGCAGACGGCATAGACGCGCGCCTGGTCCACCGTGGAGAAGCGCGGATGGAAGCGCGCGGCTTCGAGGTAGCCAAAAGGACGAAGGAAAATCTGCGCCGTCCGCCGTCCGAACAGCGGACTGCGCTGCCCCAACACTTCGCGCTCCATGAAGCCGATGTAGGAGCCGCACAGAATCAGCAGCATCCGGCCCGAGCGCGACCAGTGGCGGTCCCACAGTCCCTGGAGAACCGAGGGCAGTTCGGGACTGGCCTCGGCGATCCATTGGAACTCGTCCAGCGCCAGGATGAACCTGCCCTTGCCGGGCAGCCGCTGAGTGACGAGATCCAGGGCGGACTTCCAGTTCGTCACGCGGGCCTGGGCCAGCAGGGAGTCGCCGACCGCGCGGGCGGCGGCTTCGAGGAACTCCTGAAGTTGCGCCTCGCCGGAAGCGCGTTTGCCCACGAAATAGAGGCCGGGCTTGTCGGACATGAAGTGGACGATCAACTCGCTCTTGCCCACGCGCCGCCGTCCATAGATGGGAATGAAGCCGCTCCGCGCCGCGGACCATGCCTCTTGCAGCGCCTTCAGTTCACGGGTGCGACCCAGAAACTTCATGCGGCCTTGAGGGTATCACCCAAACACACTTCGTCAAACTATGTTTCGATGATGTTCAGTTCAGGCTAACTAACCCGGCTTTCCTGCGGAAACCGGGCTACCGCTCGAACCGCAACCGGAGGAACCACGGCCCGGGCTGCAGCGGGACCCGAAGTTCACGCAGGCCGGTCTCCGGATCGATGCGCTCGTCGCGCATGGGCGCCGCTTCCCAATGCACCAGATCCGAGCTCTGCTCCAGCCCGACCCAGCCGCTGCGGGGAGCGCGCCAGCGCACCACGATCTCCGGACCGGCTCCTCCGCCACTGGGCTGGGCATTTCCGGGCACACGGGGAACGAACTCGATGCTGGTGAAGATGGGCCGGCTCACCGAACCAACCGGTTCAACACCGTTCCCCGACGGCGCGATGTAGTCGGTCAGGCTCAACACCACCGTGCCCGCGGCGCCGAACCCGAATCCCTCCCCGCCTTCGGCCAGGATCCGCTCGGGCGTCAGGCCTGTAATGTCCTCGTAGTAAACCGCAATGCGTCCACCCCCGCCGCCGGCGGCGATTCCGCCGACACCGTTGCCACCGTGGGCCTGTACCAAACCGCTGCCGGAGAACGAGCGCGCGACGAGCTTGATCGAGCCGCCGCTGCCGCCGCCACCCCAGCCCGCGCCTGCTCCGCCATTGGAAACCAGGTTGCCATTCAACACCAGGTCACGCACATGAAGGCGGATGACGCCGCCGCCGTTGCCGGCCGCGCCGTTGTCGGAACCGCCGCCGCTGCCGGGATCGTTGGGATCATCGGGATCACCGTAAAGAACGTTGACGGTGCCGCCCACGCTGCCGAAAGCGCCGCTGCCGCCGTGGCTGCCGCCGTTGCGCCGCGTGCTGCCGCCAGTGGAGGTATTGCCCAAGGTGCGACCCTCATTTTCGGAGTGGCCCCCGGAGCGGCCACCCAGGTAACCCCGGGCGGTTACATCGATCCGGCTCTCGGCATTGACGGCCAGGGTTTCGTCCACAATGAGTTCCACTCCGTATTGTGAAACCAGATCGCCGACCGGGTGGCTCAACCAGCTTCCGTCCGCGATCTCGGCCGTGGTCGCGCGCAACCGTCCACGGCGATCCGCACGCGCGCGGTCGGCATCCACCAGATCCACCTTCGCGCCACCTCGTAGTGCGAAGTGCGTGACGTGCAGCGACGCCGAGTAGCCGTTCCCGACTGCCGCGACCGCCGTCAGGTCGCCGTCCAGCGGATCGGTGGTGATGGTGTTGGCGGAGTTGGCAACGATGCGGAAGGTGGTGGCATTCGCCGCGTTGGGCCGCAGATCGAGGCCGATCAGGCCACCGGGGATGAACGAGGCATTGGCATCCGTCAGTTCATGAGCCGCGAGCGCCGTGCTGCTGCCGCCGGCCAGTGACAATACCGGGGTGAAGCGCACGGGCGTGTTCGTGCCGCGGGCGTCGATGGCCAGCCGGCCCAGGGGTGCGTCCGGCCCCTCGAGATAGATGCTGCCGGGTGTGCCATGCTGAACACCGTTCGCTCCACCGATGGATTCCACCGCGGCAAAGTCGAAGCCGTCCGCCTGATCGTAAAACAGGGCCACGCGACCACCACCGCCGCCGCCGCCGATGCCGGAAATGCCCATCCCGCCGTTGGCACGGATCGTCCCGCCACCATCCAGGCTGCCGGCCACGAGCTTGATGCCGCCACCGGCACCACCGCCGCCCCAGCCGGCACCATGGCCGCCGTTGGCGAGAATCTCGCCCTCCAGCACGACGGCCTGGGCATGAATGCGCACCAGACCACCACCGTTGCCGCCCGCACCGTTGTCCGAACCACCGCCGCTGCCCAGCGCGCTGGGATCGCGGAAGGAGCCATAGACGGCACTGGCGAACTGCTCCTGAGAACCGAAGCCGCCCAAGCCGCCGTAGCTGCCGCCGTTGCGCCGCAGGCTGCCAGCTTCCACCGTGTTGCCCAGCGTGCGCCCAATGTCACCCACGTTGGGCCCGCTGCGTCCGCCCAGATAGCCGCGCCCGCTCACGTCGATCCGGCTGTTGGTCGAAACCACCAGGCTCTCCGTGGCGATCAGCAGCCGGTGCTCGCTGGTCAACCCGGCGACCGGATGCGTCAGCACCGCGCCGTTGGTCAGGGTCAAGGTCGTCAAATTCAGGTCCGTAGCCCAGACCGTGACGTTGTCCAGCAGCACATGTTCGCCGGCGAGCGTGGCCGGCAAGGGTGTTTCCCGGCCGTTGCCGCGCACGATCAAGTGCGGTAGTTGACGGTCGGCCTGCAGGAAGATCGTGCCGGAAGCACCGTCATTTGCCCCGGAACCGCCGTACGTTTCGACCCGGCCAAAGTCAAAGCCGTCGGCTTGGGTGTAATACAAGGCGATGCGTCCGCCGCCACCGCCGCCGCTGATGCTGGAAACGCCCGTCCCGCCGTTGGCACGGATCGCACCGCCACCGCCCAGACTGCCGACAGTCAACCGGATGCCCCCGCCCGCTCCGCCGCCGCCCCAACCCGCGCCGTTGCCGCCGTTGGCCAAGATTTCGCCCTCCAGGAACAAGTCGTCCACGTCGATGCGGAGCAGGCCACCGCCGTTGCCACCGGGGCCGTTGTCCGAACCGCCGCCGCTGCCCAGCTGGTTCGGATCGCGGAAGTCGCCATAGACATCATTGGCATACTGTTCTGTGCTGCCGAAAGCCCCAAGGCCACCGTAGCTGCCGCCGTTGCGCCGCAGGCTGCCACCTTCCACCGTGTTGCCCAGCGTACGGCCCTCGTTGCTCCCGTAATTCCCTCCGCTCCATCCGCCCAGATACCCCCGGCCGCTCACGTCGATGCGGCTGTCCGCAGACACGATCAGGATGTCGGTGTTGATTTCCAGACCGGGTGCCGCCGTCAACGTGGCACCCGGATGACGCAATACCGATCCATTCGTGAGCACGAGGCTGGCAACGGTCACATTCGTGGCGGACACGAGTGCATTGTCCAGAACCACGTACTCATCGCCCAGGAACGTTGGCAAGGGCGTCTCCTGGCCGGTGCCCCGAATCACCAGTTGTACCGGTTCACCCGTCCGCCCGACGAACACCGTGCCGGATGCCGCCGGGCTATCCCCTGCTCCGCCCTCAGCCCGGACGTTGGCGAACTCGAAGCCCGGCGCGAAATCGTAAGTGACCGCGATACGACCGCCGCCACCGCCACCTGACACGGATGTGCCGGTGCCGCCGCGCGCTTGAATCGCGCCGCCGCCGCTCAGACTACCCACAGTCAATTTGACGCCGCCACCGCTGCCGCCACCGCCCCAGGTCACGCCATTGCCGCCGTTGGCGAGCAACTCGCCGTCGAGCTGGATGCTGCCGGCCGTGATCCGCACCAGGCCGCCGCCGTTACCACCCGGACCATTATCCGAACCGCCGCCGCTGCCCGGCTCGTTGGGCTTGCGATACGCCCCATAGACGGTGTTCGCAAACTGCTCCGTGCTACCGAAGGCACCCAGGCCGCCATAACTGCCGCCGTTGCGACGCAGGCTGCCGCCCTCCAGTGTGTTGCCCAAAGTCCGGCCGCGCGGGTCGTTGTTCCCGCCGCTTAAGCCGCCCAGATAGCCCCGCCCGCTCACGTCGATCCGACTGTTGGTCGAGACGGTCAGCAGGTTCGTGACGTTCAGTTCGAGACCGAATTGAGAGGTGACGGTCGCCACCGGATGCGTCAGCCAGGCGTGGTCGAGCAGATCCATGTCGCCGGCCGCAAATCGCGCGCGACGATCCGGGCGGTTCAGTCCGGCATCGGCCAGGGCCACCGTGGCTCCACCGCGCAACGTGAATTTGCCGACAGCAGTCTCCGCGCGGTAGGGCGCGCCGACACTCGCGACATCGGTCAGCCGGCCATCCGCCGGGTCGGTGAAGATGACGGCACCGAGGTTGCCGGTGACACGGAAGCGCTGATTCGAGTTGTCACCGAAGGCCAGCTCGTGCCCGATCAAGGCACCGCGATCATGGCGCGTCGTGCGGTCCGTGAACGAATACTCTGCCAGCGCGGTGACCACGCCACCGGCCAGCGTGAGCACAGGCGTGGGCAAGGCCAGGTTGTCGAAGCGCCCGGCATCAACGATCAACTGATCCGGCTGACCGGCAGGTTGGAGGTAAATGGTGCCGGCGGAGCCATCGTTGTCGCCCGTACCGCCATAAGTCTGGAGGTTGTCCAGCAGTGCCGGGGAGATGTTCTGGTAAACCAGGGCAATACGGCCGCCACCGCCACCGCCGCCGATGGAAGTACCCTGGCCGCCACTGGCTTCGATCCGGCCGCTGCCACTCAAGCTGGTCGTCGCCAGCCTGATACCGCCGCCGCTCCCGCCGCCAGACCAGGTGACGCCATTCCCACCGTTGGCCAGCACGTCGCCGTCGAGCTGGATGCTCTGCGCCGTAATGCGCACCAAGCCGCCGCCGTTGCCGCCAGCACCATTGTCCGAGCCACCGCCACTACCCAGTTCGTTCGGATCGCGGAAATCGCCGTAGGCGGGATTGGCGTAGGCCTCCGCCGAACCAAACCCACCGATGCCGCCGTAGCTGCCGCCGTTGCGTCGCAAACTGCCTCCGCCGGCTCGATTGCCCAAGGTGCGCGCGCTGCTTTGGCCGGCGTTGGCACCCGAGAGTCCGCCCAGGTAGCCCTTCGCGCTCACGTCGATCCGGCTCGTCGCATCGACGATCAGATTCGTCAGCACCAGTTCCAGCCCACGCGGTGCATTCACCCCAATGCCAATGCCAGCCGAGTTGTGCGTCAACACCGCGCCGTTGGTCAGGATCAACGTGTGGAACTGCGCGTAACCGCTGAAACTCACCGTGCGGTTGTCAATGACCACGGTCGGCGAACCGTCGCTTCCATTGGTGGGATCGAGTCCGAGCGCCAACTCGAAACCATCCGGCAAACCGTCGCCGTCGGTGTCGGCCAGCAGCGGATTCGTCGCCGGCCCGCCGATGCCGTTGACCTCGGCATGATCGGAACGCCCGTCGCCATCGGTGTCGGGATTGCGCGGGTCGGTGCCGAGCGTCAGTTCCTCCGCGTTCGTCACGCCGTCACCGTCAATGTCCGGGTCGTCCCGGTCGGGGATGCCGTCGAGATCGAGGTCCGCCAGCGTGACTACGGTGATGACGTTGGTCGTGGTCAGCCCGAAGGGATCCTGCGCGCGGAGGTAAATCTGCGTCTGCCCCGCCGCGGTCGAGCGCAGATAGATGTGCGACGCCCAAGGTGCGGCAACCCCTACGGGATTCCAGTCCGGCTGGAACGGTCCATTGACGGAGATCCGGTCGTAACCCAACAGGAGGTCGTCCATCAGCGACTCGCGAATCCAGATCCGCGTGGGCACCTCGGTGTCGGTGACGGAGAACGGGATCAACGCCTCGTTCGGATGGCCCTCCACCAGTTCCACGTAGTTCGTCACTGTGATCACCGGCGGCAGGTTCGGCGTGAAGGGATCCCAGCCGCGCGCCAACTCCTCGCCGTTGGTAACGCCGTCGCCGTCCGTGTCCTCGTCGCGCGGGAAGAGGTTGATGCTCGCGCTGGCCGAGGCCAGGACGGTCACGTCGTTCAGCGGTTTGAGGAGCTGGAATTCGGCGACGTGGTAATAATTGGCGGCACTGGTGCTCGTGAACCCGATCCGCACGCCGGTCGCATTGACTTCATCGAAACGCAGGGTGGCAAAGCCGTTGAGCACGCTGTGATGCCAGTCGCCGGTTACGGTGCCGTCGGCGTTCACGGTCGCCGACATCGGCTCGGCGCCCCCGGGCCAGCCGTTGGTCAGGTTCGCCACGTTCTGCCACGTGCCCGTCTCCAGGTCCGGCAACGCGTCCGTGGTGTATTGAATCACCAGATCACGCCAATTCTCGAAGTTTGCGCCGTCATTGCGATCCTTGTATATGCGTAGGCCCACCACCGGCTGCGCCTGGTCCAGCAGGACGCCAAGATAGGAGGGCTTCACCGTATTGCCGAGCGCGGTGGCCCAGGTGTAAGTGTTGATGTCGCCGTCCACCGCCAGCGCGGGTTGTCCACCCTGCTCGGACGGCCGCTCGTTCGGCCAGGCCCGCGCCGTGAGCAGTGACTGGTCGTAGGTGGGCAGGATCGCCTGCGCCTCGATGGTCAGTTGCGTCGCCCCCAAATCCGCGATCAGCGGCAACGTGTAATCGACCTGATACGGCGCGCTGGCGTCACGACCCACTTCCTCGCCCTCGGCCAGGAAGCGGATGAGCGGATAGGTCGCCGTCGGACTGCTCGCTTCGAGCACCAGCGCCTGGCCTTCCACCACCGACTGCCCTTGCGTTGGGCTGACCAGCCGGAAGTCTCCCGTCCGGAAGGTCGAGGTGATTCCGGCGCCCAGTGGATTGCCGCCCGCATCAGTCACGCCCGCCGCCACGGTGAGTTGATACTCGGCGTCGAGCGCAAGCGGCTCCGTCACCGTCAACACCACCCGACGATCGGTGTCCTCCAGGGCGAGGTTCAGCGGAATCGGATCGCCGCCGGCGGTGGGAATCAGCGTGAAGTTGTCCGCCATCACGGTCGCCGGATCGAGCGCTTCGCTGAAGTTCAACCGGATCACCGCCTGCGGATCGACGCCGGTCGCGCCGTTGGGCGGCGAGACGGATACCAGGGTTGGCGGGGTGGTGTCGGGCAGCCGCAAGGTCAACGCGGCCGCGGTCGAGGTGTTGCCCGCCGCGTCGCGCGCCGTGATCGAGAGGTTGACCGTGCCGCCCGCGGTCGGCGCGTCGGCGGGCACGGTGAAATTGATCACGGTGAGCCCGTTGGTGATGGCCGGGCTGAGTTCGTCGATAATCTCGGAGGTGAACGCGCCGGTGATGTTGAGCCGCACTTCGCTCACGCCGAAGTTGTCGTTCAACTGGAGGGTGACCGGCACGGTGTCACCACGGTTCACCAAGGTGTTCGCCGCCGGGCTGTTGACCGCCAGCGTCGGCGCGGTGCCGTCACCGATCGGCAGAGTGAAGGCTTGTTGTCCGCTCGATTGCCCCAGTTCATCGAAGGCCTCGGCGAAAATTTCCACCTGCGAGCCCGGGCCGGCCGCCGCGCTCACTTGGCCTTGCACGCGCAACTGGGTGCCATTGGTCGTGATCAAGCCGCTGCTGCCGATCCCGGCCACGATTGCCCGCAGTTCGGCCACGGCCGAGTCGTCCGTGGCGGTGACATCGACCACGACAAACGAGCCGCTGGGCACGGAGCCGGTGGCCGGTGTCACCCGCGCGAATTGCACGGTCGGCGGCTGGTTCCCTTGCACGGTGATCACCAGCTCGGCCAAAGGTCCGTCATTGCCGAATTCGTCCGTGGCAATCGCGCGCAGGGTCGTGGACCCGGAAGCCGGCAGGGTGGCGTTGACGCGATACGGCAGCAGGGTTGTGTTGCCCAGCGGATTGAAATCCTGCGTGAAGCGCACGCTGACGCCCGGCTCCGGCGTTTGCAGCAGCGCCTCGATGGGGACGGTGGCACCCGCCACGGGCGCGCGACCATCACCGATGCGCAGCGTCGCGATGTTCGGCCCCACCGTGTCGAGGGTGGCGAAAGTGGCGGTGAACGGTTCGCCTGCCGCGCGGTTGCCCGCGAGGTCGAAGACGTTGCTGACCGTGAGCGTGTAGTTGGCGTTCGCCTTGAGCAGATCCGCCGGCACGAAACTCAGCACCCGGCCATCAACTCCGACCGAGGTGGTTCCCACCACGTTACCGTCCGGCCCAATGAGCTGGAGACTGGCGCCAACGGGTTGCAGGGTCTCGTTGAAGCTCAAGCGCGGCACCGCGCGGGGATCGATCTGGATCATGCCGTTGGTCGGGAAAATGGAGAGCAACACCGGCGGTTCATTGTCCGCCGTGCGGAAGCGTGAAGTGAACGGCGTTGTCAACGGTCGGCCGACCAAATCACGCGGTCCAGAACCGATCACACCGCCGCCCGCATTGAACAATTCACCCGCGATGACGACGACTTCGTAGATCTCTTCGCTGACCAGCGGCACCAACGGCACCAGACGCACCAACCGCGGCACGCTGTTCGTCTCCTCGAGCGCGAGCGAAAAGCCCACCTTCTGGCCGGTGGCCACCGCGCGGAGAAACACGCCGTTGGTGTTGATCGAACTGGCGGCCAGTTCCTCGCTGAACTCCAGCTCCACCTCGACCGTGGTCGGCACTTCATCGGTCGTGTCCGCCGGCACGATCGACAGCACCGCCGGGAAATCCTCGTCCAAGGCGAGGTCACCCACATCGAGCACTTCGCCGTTAGCTGTCAACGCGCCGGCAAACTTGATGAGCCCGCCAAACTCGACCGCCACCGCTTCCAGATTGAAATCCCCCACGGGGATGTTCCCGAACGCGAAGGTGCCGTCCGCTGACGAGCGCACAAAGGCCCGGCCGGGATTGGCGCTCTGCGAGGCGTAAGTGGCCAGCACATCAATACCGTCCACCGGGGTTACGCCATCGGCGCGCACGAGCCGGCCTGTGATCGAACCGCTGTCACCCAGGCGCAGGGTCAATTCGTCCGTCTCCCCGCCCGTGGAAATGCTGGCGGTCAGGGAGGATGCCAGTGAAACGTTGGCCGCCGTCACGCGATACTCCCCCACCGGCACATCGCTGAAGGCAAAACGCCCGTCACCGCCCGTCACCGCCGTCACTCGTTGACCGGCGAACACCGGAGCCTGGAACGTGATGACCACCTCCGCACCCGTCACCGGGGTTGCACCATCACTGCCGACGACGATGCCGTTCACCACCCCCACTCCGGGCAAAGTGATGGTCACGGGCAGATTGGTCCCCGGCTGGGTGAGCGGGGTGTTGATCCGCGCGCCGTTGCGCAGCTCGCCGCCGGTGCGCGAGATGGCGGTCAACTGGTAGTTGCCCAGCGCCAGATTGTCGAAACGCACCGCGCCCGATTCATCGGTGTCCTGCTGCTTGCCCGCGAGGAACACGGTCGTATTCTGCGCGGGCGTCACCCCATCCTGTCGCACGACATTCACCGGGAGTGAGCCGAGCGGTTTCAGTTGAATGTTCACCGTCGCCCCCAAAGTGGCCGCACTTAAACTGCCATTCGCCGTACCCGACGTGGCCCGGCCACCCTGCGCAAGTGGCAGATCCTGGGCCGACAACGAGAAATTGCCCACCGGGGAACCGGGAATGCTGAACCGGCCGTCCGGCCCGGTCGTCACGGTGCGCGCCGGCGTCAGGCCATCGGAATAACTGACCCGCACCGTGGCCCCTGCAACGTAACTCTGCCCATAGCTGTCGATCACGAAGCCGTTGATCTCGCCGCGCGCGCCCTCGATCAGCAGCACGTCCACCACTTGATCGGCGAAGGTGATCGCCGCGGAGCCGCGCGCAAACGCACCCGTGACCGGGTCGGAGGTGGTCAACGTGTAATTGCCGAGCGGCACTCCTTCGAACGTGAACCGGCCGTCGAAGTCCGTGCTGGCGAAGCCCAGACTGCCAACCGAGACTTGCGCGCCCTCGACCGGTGTCACCTGGTCGAGCTTCACAAACCGGCCGTTGATGATGCCCGTGCCGCCGAGACGCAGCGTTGCTGTCCCCGTCTCGTTCGCCGCCACCGTCACGCCGCCCCGGGCCGAGACCCGCGTTGCTCCCTCAACGTATTGGGCGCACACCGCATAGCGACCTTCCCAGAGGCCATCAAAGGAGGCGTGGCCATTGGCGTCCGCGAAGACCGAGATACGCGCGTCGCGCGGATACGTGCCGTGCTCGAGATCAACCTGCGCACCGGCGGCCGGGAGGCCGTTGCCGCGCACCACCGTGACCTGGACGCCGGAGTTCCGGGTGAGCAGGTTGACGTTGACCTGGTTCGTGATGCCAGCCGCGACATTCACATAAGCCTCGCCCCGCAGGCCGGTGCTGTCATCGATGGCTTCGACCCGGTAACCGCGCGCCGGCACGAGGATCTGGGTGTCGAAGAAACCGTCCTCGTCCGTCTGGATTTCGTAGTCGTCGGAAAAGTTGATCTTCACGCGCACGCCGCCGAGCACCGGCGAGCCATCCGGATTGTACACGTTGCCCACCAGCCGGCCGTTGGTGTCCTGGATCGGCGGAAACTGGAGCACGACGTTGGTGACGTTCGGATCGATCTCGGTGGTGAAGCCGTTCTGCTGAATGACCACCGGATAAAACGGCGAGGCCGCCTGCACACTCCACGGTCCCGTCAGCAACTGGCCGGGGAAGATGAACAAGCCCGTCGCGGGATCCGAATCGCGCTCCCCCCGGATGGTGATCTTCGGCGCGCCCGTCACGTCGGGACCGAGACCGTTGAGCCGGACCCGGGCGCCAATGGGCACGCCCTGATGGTTCACCACGCGGCCCGCCACGGTCCCCTCGCGCAACATGCGGATGTTGGCCTGCACGGATTGCCCATCAAACTGGATCCGGACCTCGGTAAAACCCCAGGTGATCGGCCGGAAGTTGCGCTGCTCCCCGGTGATCAGGGGATCGTCAGCGCCGATGAACACACGGATCGCCTCCTCGAAGGCCGCGAGAATCGCATCCTCATCGCCCGAGCGGATTTGCTCATTCAACTTGTTGACGTCCAGTTGCGGCGCGGTCGCGTTGGCGGGCGCGCTCAGGGTGTAATTGCCGAGGCCCAGGTTCTCGAACACGTAGTTGCCCTGCCCGTCCGCGTCGGTCCAATAAAACCCGCCATCGACCGGGATCGCCACGCGAATGCCGCCAATGCCCCGGCCATTCAGATCGGTCACGCGGCCGTAGATGCGGCCGGCGGCGCGCAGCTTGACGACAACGTAATTGTTCGCGCCGGCGACGACGTTCACATCGGCGGAGCCCAGGCGCGGAAAGTCGATGCCCGCGGCCGGATCGCGCTCGACCCCGGCGCTGATCCGGCGGTTGCCGACGGGCACGCCTTCCAGCGCGAAATTGCCCTGAGCGTCAGAGCGCACCAGCGCCAACCCGCCGGCGACGAGAGCGTTGCCCGCGGGCCGACCATCCTCGAACTGCACGCGACCAAACAACTGGGTCGTGGCCTCCAACGAGAGATTCACCACGGACA
This sequence comes from Verrucomicrobiota bacterium, assembly GCA_023383055.1. Classification (GTDB taxonomy): domain Bacteria; phylum Verrucomicrobiota; class Verrucomicrobiia; order Limisphaerales; family JAHDYP01; genus JAHDYP01. The sequence goes on from JAHDYP010000005.1 coordinate 81,424, forward strand.
GCGTATCCGCCTGGACCGAATAATTCACGCGCGCTCCTTTGCGCCGGCCATCGAACGAAATCGCCACCACATCGAACACCCGCGCCGGGAGATCGTCCGCGCGCCAGTTGCCATCGGCGTCGGCATCGACGATCCGCACGACATCGGTGACCTGCTGGCCGCCCAGCCGGCCGATGAAGATGCGCGCTCCGCCGTGCGGCGTCAGGTTGTCGGCCTCGTGCACCGTGCCGCGCAGGCTGCCCAGGGGCGTGATGGTCGAGGGCAGTTCGATCAGGAGCGAGGCAACCTCGCCGGGCGTGTCGAGCAGACCCGCCACCGTGCGGGTGCGCCGGTCGGACGTCTTGACCTCGACGGTATAGACGCCGAGCGGCACGCCGTAAAACACGAAGCGGCCTTCGTCGTCGGCGAAGATGCCCCGGCCCAGCTCACGGGAGCCGGAATCGGGGAACAAATTGACCGCCGCGCGCGGCACCGGCGTGGTGCCGTCGGCCGCCACGACTTGACCCACCACCGTTGCCCGGCCGCGGAAGCGCAAGGCCATCGGCACCGTTTGACCTTCGCGACCCGAACCGATTAGCACGGTGTCGCGCACCAGCGCGCGGTCAAGCCCCTCCACTTTCGCGATGGCCTCGGGGATCGAGCCGGAGGCAAACAAACCCAGCAGGGTGTCGCGCGTGGCGGCACTGGTGGCGAGCTGGAGGATTCGTTCGCGATCCACCTCACCCTCCGTGGTGTTGCCCGCGATCAACGTGAGGGCTTCCTCCGACAACCCGCTGGTGTCGGTGGCCGAGATGGAATACGGGATGCCCGACATCACGAAATCGAAATCGAAATTGCCGCCCTCGTCTGTCAATACCTGGCTCACCCGCCGCACCCACGCGCCGCAACTGGCTGAGCTGGACACGTAAACCTGGTCATACATGGTGAGCGTCACGGGTATGCCCGGGGCCGGCGAACCGTCCCCCTTCAACGCCCGGCCCTTGATCGCGACGCCGCCCGTGAACGGCACATTCGCGCTACCGGGCTCGATTGAGCGAATCGGCAGGGTCGCGGCCGGCAGCACATTGCCCCGCCCGTCGGCCACGCCGGTCAGCGTCAACCCGCGGGGGATGATGCCGCTGATGCCCTTGCGCAGATTCAGATACGCGACGCGGCCACCCGGTTGCACGCTCACCGAGTTCGCGCCGTTGTCGCCTTCGACGGTGTACGCCAGCGGGTCACCCGCGCTGGTCTGCGTCATGGGTTTGCTGAACACCACCGCGACGATGGTTCCGTAATTGCCAACCCCTGAAACGATGCAGGGATTCGACGGCCGGCCGGCGAGCACAAACAAATCCTGCTCCACGGCGATGACCTGGGGCGGCAGTTCGTTGATGAGCGCCCCGGCGGCCGCGAGCGCGGAATCAACGGTCCCGTCCGAAAGCAGATCGACGCGGAGCGATTCCGTGGGATCATTCAACGCCAAAGAATAAGTGGCGTCCGGCGGCGGGTTGGGAATCGTCCACCGCAGTTGTCGCGCGGTGCCGTTGGTGCTGACGAGCAACACCGCGACATCGGCCGCCGGGGGACCGTTGGTGAACGTCCAAAACACCGTGGCGTTGGTGTGGGGCCGGGAGTTGCCCCAGCTTCCGTTCCCCCCCTGGTAAACGAGCGCATACGGGTGCGTGCTCCGCTCCACGTTCGCCCCGTCCTTGCCATCGCCGAAGTTCAACCACAACTGCCCGCTGTCCGCGCTCGCGAGGACGAATTCCTGGCCCAGGCCGGCATAGTCCGCGGCCCGGTCCACCAGACGTTCCGTGGCGTCGAGGGTGTCAGCGGCCTCCATCACCGCGAAGAGCGCCTCGCGCCATTCCTGGCCGGCTTCCGTCTCGCGCATGATCTGGTCGAAACCGGCGCTGCCTTCGCGGCCGCCCTGCCAGTCGCGCAACAAGTCCGCGAAGACCCGCTCCGCCGGATCGCCGTAGCTCAAGCGCTGGCCGGCCTCCGCCAGGTCCAACACCCGGCGCGTGATGATCGACTTGCCAACCCGCAACGTCCCCGGCGGCACCTGGCCGGCCGTCGCGACGCTGAGCGCCTGGCCGAGCACGCGGTTCGCCGCCAGGAGTAGGGCGGGCGGCAGCGAGTTCACCTGATCGGGCATCAGGAGCGTGTCCGGCGACAACGCCACGCCGCGCTCATCGACACCCATGCTCAGGCGGAAACGGCCCACGACACTGTCATCGCTCGTGGTGAGATTCGAGAAGCTGATCGAACCGGTGCGCAGCGAACGCAGGCGGAATGTCGCCGTCGCGGACTGGCCAGGCAGCAAGGTGCCCAGCTCGACGAGTTGTTGCTCCTCATCCTCCAGCCGCGCGCCGCTGATGGAATTCTTGTTCAACGCGATCTGCACGAGATTCGCCGGAGTGATGCCGGTGTTCAGCAACGTGACGCTCGCTTCATAAGGCTCGCCCACGCGCACCGTGCGCGGATGCGAGAAGGCCATCGAGAAACGCGGATTGCGCACGAGCACCGAACCCGCAGCCTTGCCCATCACCTGCACCGGCCCGGCGGCCAGTCCGTCCATCGTCGCCTCGAGATCGAGGTCCATGACATGCAAGCCTTCCTGCAAACCCTCCACGAGGAACTCCGCCTGGCCCGCCTGACCGGGGCGCAAACGCGGATTGTCGTCCGGCGTGCCGAGCACGCCGTCCGGCCCCGCCTGCACGATCTGCTGCACCGGCTGAATGATCTTGTCCGGACCGATGCGCGCGAACCGGAGCGGATCATCGCCTGGAGTGGCGTAATCCACGGCCGGGACCTGGTCCGGACCCGGCGGCAGTTTGAGCGTGGCGGTGATGTTGTACACGCTCAGGTTGGAATCGCGCGGCGCGCCGTTCTCGGTGAAGATCATCACGCTGAAGAACTGGTTCAGAAACCCGATGTTGCCGGGGATGACCATCAACGCGGGGATGGGCGGAATGCGCAGGCCGAGCGACTCCGGCTCCTCGGGATCGACGGCCTGGAAATTGATGCCCTGGATCTCGATGTTGAGCTGCGCGACCTCGAACTCCGGCGGGAGCTGCGTCGTGGCGGCGATCTGTTGATTGAAAATGGCGGCTTCCGCGAGCTTCTCCTCGAGCTCGGCGGCGGGAATCAGCTCGGTGGATTCGGTGAAGCGCGGCGCGACGACCGGGAACGAAATGGGGATGGTCTTGCCATCGAGCACAAACGCCGCCTCGAACTCGACGACGCGGAAGTTCGATTCGTCGATGAAAATGCCCTTCTCAACAATCTCTTCGTACGTCAACGGCCGTGAAGTCACACGGGAGATGAGCACTTCGTCGAACACCCGCACCGGCACGATGTTCGGCGAACCTTCCATCCGGGTTTCGCCCGTAACCGCATCCACGAGCCGGATGGAATCAAGCTGGTAATCACCGACCAGGTTCAACGGCGGGAAAAGCATCGGCTGATTCACCTGACTCACCATCCGCCGCGGCTCGGGGAACCCCGGCCCGCGCAGGAACGCCTCGACATACGCCCCGTCCGCCAGCGCCTGTGTCGCGTCACCGCCCGTCAACGTCACCAGCACCGAACCGGCAATCCCTTTCGGCACCGCCACCGCCGCCGGCGTCACCTGCAAGCCCGTGCCGCTGATGCGGTATTCGAGGGTGGTGAGAGGTTCTCCACTGAAGACCGGGCAATTGAAGCCGGTCACCCAAGCCAACATCACCGCGGCATAGTGTCTCATTCTGAATCTCGTGCGTGGGTGATTCATTCAATACCCAATCCCAAAGAGGAATCCAAGCGGCACTGCCGAATCCAAGGGAAAGTTCTTGTAGGGAGTGTTTTTCCTCCACCAATCTCGCTGCTGATTCTGCGCTGTGGTGGACTGAAGAGCGAAAGCGGGAACGGCGACCGTGCTGTAGGCAATCGAACCTCCAAGGACGGTCCCCCATACACCAATCGTACCGGGGGTCGAAGCCAACTGAACGGCAACTTCATGCTTGAGGCCCATCCACGAAGCACCCTTTTTCCCCACTTTTCTGATCTGATCCAACTGGCCACCGATGGATGCCCCCATATGCAACAGCTCATGCACTGCCGTGGCCCTTCCGGAGGACATTGCTCCGAAATCGAACACCCGGTCGGGGTTGGCCTGCATCCAGTACTTGCCGATGGCACTCAGCTCCGAATGGTCCCAGAACGCCGCAGCCACATTCCCCCACTTTCTGCTCCCCTGGGCAAACAGGGTGTGGTTCTCGAGTTGCGAAACGATCAACTCGGGATCGACCACCGATTTGGTCAGACCCCACCTCTCCGCCCGAACGTTGTACCGTTCCACCGCCTTCATGAACGCAGGAGAGCGCACAATCTCGATATACTTATCGCGCAATGCCATATCCAAGCTCGCGGGATGAGGCTTCACCACATTGATCAGGCCGCTTTCCATCGATGAACGATTAACAATTCGCTCCAAAACCGAAACGATTGCCGCCCTTTTGCCAGGATCCCGGGCGGCACGGTTGGCGGCATTGACGGCAAAACCCCCGTATATGTTCTTAGCCGTACTAGCGGCAAATTTCAGCTCCTCCTCCGTACTGACCGCCCTTGCCCCAAGCCGGACGACGTCGTCGAACAATGCTTCCCCCATCAAACCGCTCGGATCACGCACCCCGACGGGGTTGTTCCGCATCCCCGCGTAGTGATTCACGCTGTCCTCGTACCCGAGCGGATCAGGCTCGAGGAACATGCCCGACGCCGGATCATAAAACCGTGCCCGCAGGTAAACCAAACCGGTTTCAACATCGAAATACTGTCCCTGAAACATGAATGGCGAACCCACCGAACTGCGGGCCAGCCGCACCGGACCGGTCTGCCGGTCGGGTTGAATCGAGTAATACGTCGTGCCCGGCGGTCCGCCGACCTCGAGCGAGATCGTCTGTCCCGCATTGGGGTTGCCCCAGTCGTCCACGACCGATCCGGCGTTGACAATCAGCCCGACCGAACCGCTCAAAGGTGTCGCCGGGGTGAACTGCATCACGGAGTAGGGAGGGTATCCGGGAACTGCGGCCAGCCACGTTATCGAGCCGTTGACCGTCTCATCACCTGCGGTCACGGCGATCGCCGCGGAGGGCGCGGGAGGGTAGGCCACAATCCCCGACCCGGACCCAGGATCGTCGATCGCGCTGAAGACGGATTCTGACATGACGACCAGCAGCGTGCCGTTCTCGCCCGCGATCACCCGGCGCGGCACCGGCGCCTCACTGTCGCGCCGCTCAATCATCGGCTGACCGAACGGATCGTACCAGACACGCTCCACCACCAACCCGTTCATGTCCGCCACCGCAATCACCGACTCATTCGCCTCCTTGAGATAGTAATAACGCCGCAATTGGCGCGCTGCCGGATCCCAGAGGTCCGCTGCTTCGGGGGCATCCGATCCGGCATAATAATAACGTGCGATCAATCGCGGCGCGCCGGCACTCCGATCGTACTCCTCAAGCAAACGCGCCCTGTCGTCATAAACAAAATGCCGATGGTCGACTACCGTCCCTCCCTCGGTCACCTTCTTGGCATAGCGCAGCCCGCTCGGTTGGAAGAAATTCTCCTGAATCGTCCCGTCGTCCATCGTGATCCGGACCAGGTTCCCGTAGCCGTTATGAACCAGACTGGCCCCCACCGGCAGGCTGCCGGTGCCGCCGGCAGGTCTTGTCTGAAGTCGCACTCGTCGAACGTGGCCCAGGGAATCGGCCTGTCCGCGGTCGAATCCATCCACCCGATTCGGCTGCAAGAACCCATCGTGCGCGGACCACTGCGATGCGAAGGCCGGCAGCTCAATTCCCAAGTTGGTGGTGCCGCTTGAAACCAGAAGATCCAGCCCATCCTGGTCGTAGCCGTAACCGCGCTCATACAGTGGAACCGTGTACTGCCCGTCCACCGTCGGGATCATTCCCATCCGCGCAATCGACAAACGTTCACCCAGATCATAGAAGAAATTGTCCGCCCTCCCAGCCCGGTGCAGAAACTGCCTGGTCAACAGATTGTTCGCCGCGTCATATTCATAGCGCAGGTGCACCGCCACTTCCCCCGAAGCCGACCGGACCACGCGACTGGCGGTCAGCCGCCCTCGGGTATCGTACTGATTCGCCACGCCCAACGTTGCCCCCAGCCGTACCGTGCGCGGCTGAAGGTTTCCCTGCCAGGCACTGGCGGAGATGATATTCCCGTTGACGTCGGAAACGCCGGTCAACCGTCCGCTGGAGTCGCGCTCCTCGATAACGTGCGGTCCGGAGGGGTAGGCAATCGACTTCCGGGTCGCGTCATCATAGTACTCATAGTGGACTGCGTATTCCCGTCCGTCTTCCTCGAAACTCGCCTGCAATAGCGGCCCCGCCTTGTCGTAATCGAACGTGGCGGTGTTCATCCCACCGCTGTCCTGTCGGTAAGTCTCCACCCGCGCCCGATTCAGCGCATCATAGGTGGCCTGGCTTTCGTAAGTCGTTCCCTCGTGGGTCACGGTTTCGTCGATCACCCTCCCCTGCAAATCATAACGCATCGTCTTGGTGCCGCCGGGCGTGGTGATCGTTTGAGGCAAGTTGCGTGGGGTGAAGTCGCCGAAAACGAGTTTGGCTCCATTCCGCAATGCCACCTCCTTGAGACGGTAGTCCGCATCGAAGGTGTAATGAAATCCAGCCGATGGATCCCCCGCGTATCGAGGGTTCCGGGCCGCATCGTATTCGTGCCGAACTTCCATCCCATCCGCTCGCCGGCGCACCGCCGGTTCGCCTAGACTGGTTTGTTCAAAGGTCGTTCCGTGTCCCAGCGCATTCGTCAATCCCAGGAGACTGCCATCGGCCCGCGAGCGCATGGTGAACACGGTGCCGAGATTGTCCCAGGTAGCCAGGGCATGATCCAAATCGTCATAATCGGTGAACGTGCTGTAAGTGGCGCCCTCCTCGCCTAAATCGACACGCCTAACCCGGCCGCTGGCATCCGGGTGAATCACCTTGTTCAACACACTGTCCTGGTAGCCGGTGTCAAACCCCGCGGCATTCCAGGTCCGTCGCGTGGTCACTCTCGGCCGCGTAACGTCTAACGATCCCGGCGCATAAACATACTCGAGCGAAGGCTGAATGGTGTTGCCCAGCATGTTCATTCGCCGCGGACGGCCCGCTTCATCGATTGAATCGTAGATCCATTCGCGGACGATGCCGAAGCGCTCGTCCGAGATCACATGCGATTTTGGCTGTCCTCCCGTGAAATAGGTGAACGTCTCGCGATCCTCCTGCGTCCCCGTCTTGCGGGTGACCGAGATGGGCCGGTCCAGACCATCGTACTCGGTGCTGGCTACCACATCGCCGCCGTGCCGAACTTCCACCACGTTGTTGTTGAGATCATGCGCGAATTCCTGGACATAACTGCCCACCTCGACGCGAGTGATGTTTCCGCGCGCATCATAGGTGTTCTTCTGCACCGTACCGCCGGGGAAATGCACCTCCTTCACCCTGGAAATGGAGTCGGGAAC
>JAHDYP010000006.1:0-23288 GCA_023383055.1 Verrucomicrobiota bacterium
ACACCGAGCACCACGACGTCATCAACGAGTGGAACGGTTACTACCGCTACGATCGCTCAGAGAAGTTCACCGGCATCGAGGAGCTCTTCCCCGGCATGGCCCTCGCCGATCTCCACAGCCCGTTCTATCTCTCGACCGGCAGCGACCTCTGCCGCGACGTCGAACCGGGCGAAACCGTGAACGTCCCGCTTTTCTTGTCCTGTCTCACGGACCGCTCGCCCGGCCGGCAGCTGATGCTTCGCGTCGAACTGGTCGGCTGGAATACGCTCGGCCAGTTCGAGACCTATCAACACGATCGCCGGGGAGTCGCCGAGTTCAGCCCCTGGCTCACCCGTGAACTGGCCCCCTTGACATTCCAGGTGCCCGATCATCCCTGCCTGGCCATCCTGCGCCTTGCCCTCGAGACGGAGTCAGGACAGGTCCTCCACCGCAACTTCACCACCTTCCGGGTCGCCCATGGGAATTCTCCGCGCGTCGAACGACTGCGGAACGACAAGGCGGAACTGTTGGTGGTGCGGTTTGCCCCGCACAGTTTCAGCGACGGCAAATGGTCGTTGAAACAGTGGAACATACTTGATGGCCTCAAGGTCAACGGGGCCGGACACGGCTATTTCGAGTATCAACTGCGCTGGCCCGAGGGGCTCGATCCCGAGCAGGTGGCGGCGGTTACCTTCCTGCTCGAGGCATCCGCCAAGCGGCTACACGGCAAGGATCAACCCGACGCCGGGGCCCAGGAGGGAGACTTCATGCGGGGACGCGGCACCCATGATCCCAGTCTGAACCCCAACGCCTATCCCATGACCGACACGGTGCCGTTCCCGAGCGCCGTGCGCATCCGGGTCTGTGGCCAGGGTGTGGCGGTTCGCGATCTGCCGGATGACCCGGCGGATCACCGCGGCATCCTCTCCTGGCACGCCCAACTTCGTGACCGCAAACTGCGCGAAGCCGGGTCATACGGATACCTGGTCAGCGCCAGCATTCCGTCCGCGGCGATCCAGGCTGCCGCCCGGAATCGGGAGATCGTGATTCGCCTGGAAGTGGATCCGGGTCTGGCTGGCGGTCTGGCTATTTATGGCGAGCAATTCGGGCGGTACCCGATCGACCCGACGCTGGTTTTCACGCTGAAGTGAAATGGGCGGCGGGTCTACTCGCGACGCAGCGCCGTCATGGGATCGATCCTCATGGCCCGGCGTGCCGGCAGCCAGCAGGCCGCCAGCGAGATGATGGCGATGGCTAGCAACACCCCGCCGAGCACCAGGAATTGGAACCTAACACCGGCCGCAAGTTCAAACGCCTGGTTGACCAACACCCAACTGAGCCCAACTGCCACCGGAAAACCGATCCCCAGCCCCCAAGCCGCCAATCCCAATCCGCCGCCCATGATCAGCCGAAATACCGCCGGGCGCGTCGCCCCCAAGGCCAGCCGGATGCCAATCTCCGGTTCACGCGCCCACACGTTATACGCCATCACGCCGTAAATGCCCACGGCGCACAACCCCAGCGCAAGCACGCCCAGGCCACCCAGCAGCGGTGCCAGCAGTGGAACAACACCCAAACCCCGCCGCACCGATTTTTCAAGCGGCTCCAAACCCAGCAACGGAAGCTGCGCGTCCAGTCCTTGCATGCGCCGGCGCACCTCCGAGATCAGCGTGCTCATCACGTCGGCTGTCGCTGTCGCCAAGGCCGGCATCAAGCCGGTCAGCATCCCCGCCAACAACGATATTCCCACTGTAAACCCCAGGCCAGAAAGACTCAGGCGGACAGCATCGAGACCTGCCACCGATGCCAACTGCTCCGCGGCGAGACGAGCCCTGGCAAGTGGAATCCCCCATACCGCGAACAACATGCCCAAGCCACCCCCGACCAACGCCAGCAAACAACTCTCCGTCAGCAGTTGCCTCACCAGCCGCCGGCAATCTGCGCCCAGGGCCGCCCGAACGGCGAACTCCTGCCGCCGGGCAAGCCCAAGTGCCAGTTGAAGGCTCGCCACGTTGGCACAGACAAGCAGCAAAACAAACATGGCGACCCCGCCGGCAAAACCGGCCGCCGCCAACTGCCCGAACATCAACTCCTCCCGCACGGATCGAACCTGCAGGGCCCGGATACCACCGGGCTGGCGGTATTCGCGAGCGAGTCGCTCGGACACCGTCCGCAGTTCCGCGGCGGCCTGGCCGGCAGTGACTCCCGGTTTCAATCTGCCCAGCACCCGAAGGTACGCGCGATCCCGCTCCGCCCATTCCTCAACTCCGAGCTTCAACGGCACCCATAGCTCTGCGCCTTGGGGATACCGTGCTCGTTCGGGCAGGACTCCCACCACGCGATAGCCCGTACCGGTGAGCTGGATCGAGCGCCCCACGATATTCGTGTCGCCGCCAAACCGCCGCTGCCATAGGCCGTGACTCAGCATGACCTCAGGCTCGGCCCCCGGTTCGTCGGCGCCGTTCGAAAAGAAGGTTCCCCAGGCGGGCCGCACCCCCAGCGTCGCAAAGAAGTTGGCGGTCACCAGGCACGCACACAACCGCTCAGGAGCGGCCTCGCCACTCAAATCAGCCAGCCAGCCTGTCCAGGCCGCCAGCGGTTCAAAACCACCCACCTCCATCTGCCAATCACGAAAGTCCGCCGGAGATATTCCTCCCGGTGACTGTGTACTGCCACCTTCGCGACCAGCCCCAGTTCCGTAGATTGCCAGCAGACGGTGGATTTCGCGGAAATCGGGTGCGGGCGTCCACAGGTGTTTCGCAAACGAATAGACTGTGGTGGTGGCGCCGATTCCTATGGCGAGCGTCAGCACAACAACCAGGGAGTGGACGGGATATTTGAACAATACGCGGAAGGCGAACTTGAGGTCATCGAGCATAGCGGGCCAAGCCTGATCTGACTGGGTTCAGTCCGTCATATGGCAGGGCACATGCCAAACCAGCCGACAGGTGGAGCAGCATGCCGATCCTGTCCTCTGAAATCCGTATCTTCCTGGTCGGGTGCAACTTGGCAGTCTCCCGCCCGCCACTGCTCATCGCGGCTCCTGATCCACCCTCAGTCCGTCCCCAAACGGGCTTACCCGCCACTGGGAATACTCAGTCCCATCCGCGGAAATCGATGCGCCAGAGTCCGCGGACGTCGCCGAGCCCGAAGCCGGTGGCCTGATCGGCGGGATAGAGCCGCCGAATGAGGTCGAGGTTCTCAGGAGTGATCTCGCTGCCCGGCTGGCCATGGCATTGGAGGCAGAGCTGGTTGGTGATGACGATGGGGGCGTAGAAGGTGACGGTTTCGTTCGTGACCAGGACCGGCCGGGGCTTTTCGCCGGCGGCCAAATCCGATCGAAAGCGTTCGATCAGCTCGAGTTCCCGAGGGTTGGCCTGGTTGACGGGGTTCCGGGAACGATGCGAGACACGGCGCAGGGTGACCTCATTGGTGTTGGCGACCAGGCTGGTGAGTGGCATGGCCAGGGCGGAGCAAAAGGGAAGCGCGTTGCTGACACCGGATTGCTGGATGGCCGTGAGCAGGTTGGAACTCAGCAGGCCAAAGGCTTGCGAACTGATCGCCCGTCCACGGGCAATGAGCGCCTCAGCATCCGGAATCGACCCTGGCTCGGCCGGTTTCGCCGGCGATTGCACCGCGTGAGGTTCGGGAGAACATCCTCCCGCGGCGAGGACCAGCGCCACGAGCAGCATAAATATCCGATGCATGCGGAAGGCGTAGCACAGTCCGCGCGGTTGCGCCAGCTTGCCGAAGCCCGGGGGCAATCCATCGCCCCCGGGGTAACCGGACCTTCATCGTCGGCGTTACTAATGGGGATGGCGCACGACTCCAGGGAACCGACGATTTCGGTCTCGGCTTCCGCGGGGAGCGCCGGCGGTATGGGCTGGTGATTTCCATGAGGGACGTGCGATTGGCATTCCGACGGATGCGGACCCGGCCGGGGTACGCGGTTCCGGCCTTGCTCATACTCGGGTTGGGCCTGGGGACCAGCGTGGCGATGTTCAGCTTCGTGGAAGGCCTCTTGTTGCGGCCGATCGCGCTTCCGCACTTGCCGCGGTTGGTCACGCTCTGGTCCGTGCCGGTGGATCAACCCGAGGCGCGCGGCCTGGTATCGGCCGCCGATCTCCTGGACTGGAAGGAGCAGGCTCGAACGCTGGAATCGATCGCCGCGTGCCAGGGCGTCACCGTCGATCTCTCCGGCGATGGCTTCCCCGAACGCCTCAGTGGGGTGCGCGTCTGGGGTGACTATTTCGGGACTCTGGGGATCCAGGCGTTGCACGGCCGGCTCTTCGGGCAGGAGGCGAACCAGCCGGGGAATGACGGTCAGGTGGTGCTGAGCGAAAGTCTGTGGCGGCGACGGTACGGGGCGGACGAGTCCATCGTGGGGCAGCGCATTCTCTTGCAGGGCCGGAGCCACGTGGTGACCGGGATTGCGCCGCTGGCGGCGGCTTATCCGTTGGGCTGTGAAATCTGGATGCCACTCGTCCTGGGCCTGCCGGCGGCGGGTGACCGATCCACCCGTCGCCTCGAAGTGGTGGGGCGAGGGTCGGCCGGGGCTTCGGTCGCTTCGGTCGAGGCCGAGTTGCGGGTGCTGTCGGGACGCTGGGCGTGGCAAACACCGGTCGGGCAAACGGCTCGAACCGTGCGCGCGGTGCCCTTGGTCGATCACTTGTTGGCCAACAGCGAGGCGCCGCGGTATCTGCCGGTGGTCCTGATGGCGGCGGGCTTTCTGTTGGCACTGGCCTGCGCCAATGTGGCGAACCTGCAAGTGGCCCAGATGCATTTGCGGCTGCGGGAGTTTGTCGTGCGGGCGGCGTTGGGCGCGAGCCGCGGGCGGTTGATCCGGCAGGTGCTTACGGACAGCGTGGTGATGGGGTTGATGGGTGGCGGCGTGGGCCTGCTGGTGGCGTATTGGACGATCCACGTCATCCGCGGGAGTTTGCCGGCCGATCTGCTCGCTTACGTGCCCGGTTGGAGCGGAGTCGGATTGAATGGCCCGGTGTTTCTGTTTGCGGCGGTGACGGCGGTGGGGACCGGCCTGGCGGCCGGCCTGGCGCCGGCGCTGGCCGTGCCGCGACACAACCTCGAGGAGGTCATGCGCGCCGGGGCGCGCGGTTCGACGCGGGGCGGGCACCGGCTGAGGCGGTCCCTGGTGGTGCTCGAAGTGGCGCTGGCGCTGGTCCTGTTGGTGGCGTGCGGTCTGGTGGTGAAAACGTTCACCGGGCTGATCGTGGCTTCGCGCGGCTTCGATGCCCGGGAAGTGTTGACGATGCGGATTGCGCTCCCGCCGGCACGCTATGCCACCACGGAGCAGGTGATCGGCTTCTTCGAAGCGGCGGTCCGGGAGTTGGCCGCGTTGCCGGGGGTGCGTTCCGCCGCCGTGGCCAGCACGATGCCTTTTTACAGCCGGCGCGAAACCGAGTACGGACGCGGTCCCGGCAGACCCGAGGAAGGGAGCGAGATGTCGCGGTGCGGACTGCAGGGAGTGAGTTCGGACTATTTTCGGACGCTGGGAATCCGGGTGCTTCAGGGGCGGGCCTTTGGCGTGGAGGACCGGCGATCGAGTGCCCGCGTGGCCGTGGTGAGCGAGCGGGTGGCCCGCCGATGTTGGCCGGGTGAATCACCGCTGCACCGTCAACTTTGGCTCGACCCGCGATCGCCGAATGCCTCGCCTCTGACCGTCATTGGGGTGGTGGGCGATGTCCAGGACGACTGGCGGGAGGAGATCCGTGGAACGGTGTATCTGCCGTTCGAGCAGTGGCCCGAAGCGTCGATGTTCATCATGCTGCGGACGTCCGGCAACCCGGTCGGCCAGGCCGGTGCGGTCCGATCCACCCTCCGCGAACTGGACCAACATCAGCCGTTGCTGGGTCTGAAACCGCTCCGACAGGTGATGGTCGAAAGCATGGCCGGGCTGTACATCACCTCCGGTGTGCTGGCTTACATGGGGTTGACCGCGCTATGCGTGGCCGCGGCGGGCATTTACAGCGTGATGGCCAACTCCGTGAGCCAGCGACTGCGCGAGATGGGCATTCGCTCGGCGCTCGGCGCGCGTCGACACGACCTTTTGCGGCTGGTGCTCAGCGAGGGGATGCGGTTCACGGTCCTGGGTCTGATCCTGGGTCTGCCGCTGGCGCTTGCGGTAGGTCACTGGCTCCGTCACGCGGTGTTCGGGGTGGTGGCGCTGCAGTTGGGCTGGGTGGGTTTGCTCGGAGCCCTGCTGCTGGCCGTGGCCGGCCTCGCCTGCTGGTTGCCCGCCCGCCGAGCCGCCCGCGTCGATCCAATCATCGTGTTGCGCTACGAGTGAAGAAGAGCGTTTTCTTCGTTCGGCCGGCGCATTAGGGTCTCTCCATGAAACGCTCCATCGCTCTGGTTGGGCTGCTCAGCGGAACCCTGCTCGCGGCCGGTCCCGCGTTCAACTCCCCGGAAGTCGACGCCACCTTGCTGGTGGCGCCCGGCGGTGCTTCGGTGGTCGGCCTGGACGCTCCCCAAACAATCACGCCTGCCGCCGGGACACAGCTCGAGTTGATCGGGGAGAACGGCGCGCCGCGGTTTCAGGGGTCGCTGTTTCCCGCGCCGGCAGGGGATGGAGCCGTGGCGGTGGATCATCGCCGGTTAATCGCGCGGTTGCCCGAGCAGGCGGGTCAGAAGCGTCGGTTCCGGGCGGGGCAAACCCCGGGTTCATCGGTCGCCGTCTCGCCGTTCAGGTTTGAACCGGTGGACGATCGATCGCTGGGGTTGTGGGAAGGCGACTTGCCGGTGCTGGTCTACAACCACGGTGTGCTCAGCCAACGCGGTGTGCCGGCCGATCGAAATCGCAGCACCTATATTCATCCGCTCTACGGCCTGGACGGGGAGGTGTTGACCGACGATTTTCCCGCCGATCACTATCATCATCGAGGTTTGTTCTGGGCCTGGCCTCATGTCCGAACCGGTGGCCGCGAGTACGATCTCTGGACGATCAAGGGCGTGCACCAGCGTTTCGGGCGCTGGCTCGCGCGCGAGACCCGCGGTCAGGCCGCGCTGCTGGCGGTCGAGAACGGCTGGTTCGTCGGCGACCAGAAGATTCTCCTGGAACGGGTGTGGATCTTCGTCCACCAGGCCGATGATCTGGCGCGCTGCATCGATCTGGAGTTTTTCTGGATCCCCGCATCCTCCGCCGTCGCGTTGGCCGGGGCCGAGGGCAAGAGTTACGGCGGTCTGACGCTGCGTTACGCCCCCCATACCGAGGTCGTCATCACCACCCCGCTCGGCACCGGGCCGGCCGATCTGGAAATGACCCCCCTGGCCTGGGCCGATTACTCGGGACGCTGGACCGGGCTGAGGCAGCCGAGCGGCGCGGCGCTGTTCATTCATCCGGGTCATCCCGACTATCCGCCCACGTGGCTGACCCGGCATTACGGTGCGCTCTGCATCGGCTGGCCTGGAGTGGAAGCGCGGACTTTCCCCGTCGGCGAACCGATTCATGCCCGCTACCGGGTCTGGGTCCATCGCGGCCTGCCGACGCAGGACTCGCTCGCAGCCGCCTACGCCGCCTACCTGGCCGGAGCGCAGGCGCGGTGGGAATGATGGCGGCTTGAAATCGGTTTGGGTCGGGAGCATGGTCTGGGCATGCGATTCCGGCGGCGGATCCAGCCTGCCGGGGCGCGGCCCCGACCGGTCATGAACAACGATGCTCGAATTCCCGGCGCACTGAACCTCGATTTCATCGAGGGACTCTATGCCGAGTTCGTGCGTGATCCGGCATCGGTGGCTCCTGAGTGGCAGGCTTACTTTGCGAACTGGGAGGAGGGGGACGGCCGACCGCCGCGCTTTCGGCTGGGGCCCGGTTTTCCCCGTCGGAGTCTTTATCACGGCCCGGCTGAGCAGCGCGCGGCACCGGAAGCGGGCTCGGGATCCGCGTCGGACCTGCGCATTCGTCTTCAGCATCGGGTGGATCGGATGTTGCGGGCATACCGGGTGCGCGGGCATATGCAGGCCCGGATCGACCCGCTCAATCCCGGCGTGCGGTATGTGCCCGAACTGGATCCGCAGTATTACGGGTTTGGCGAGCCCGAGATGGGGATGTCGTTTGCCTGCGAGACCATGGACGGGGAGGGTTGGCTGACATTGCGCCAGATCCACAGCCGGTTGCGGGAGGTTTACTGCGGATCGATCGGGTTCCAGTACATGCACATCGACGACATGAAGGTGCGGCACTGGGTCCAGGAACGCATCGAGGGTCGCACCTATTGGGAGCCTCTGCCGCACGAGCAGCAGCGCCGCATCCTCGCGCGCCTGACCGATGCCGTGGTTTTCGAGCAGTTCGTGCGCAAGAAGTTCCTGGGCGCGAAAAGCTTCTCGCTCGAGGGGGGCGAGAGCCTGATCCCGTTGCTGGACCTGGCGATTGAACGGGCGGCGCAGCAGGGGGTGCGCGAGATCGTGCTGGGCATGGCTCACCGCGGCCGGTTGAACGTCCTGGCCAACATTATTGGCAAGAGTCCAAGGGAGGTGTTCCGCGAGTTCGAGGACCAGGATCCCAATCTGTTTCTCGGGGGCGGTGACGTGAAGTATCACATGGGTTATAGCAGCGATTACCGGACGGCGGGTGGGTCGCGCGTGCACTTGTCGCTTTGTTTCAATCCGAGCCATCTGGAGTTTGTCAATCCGGTGGTGCTGGGCCGCGTGCGGGCGAAGCAGGATCGGTCGGGGGACAGCTCGCACGAACAGGTGATGAGCCTGTTGATTCACGGTGACGCGGCGTTCATCGGCGAGGGCATTGTGCAGGAGACCCTCAACCTGAGTCGGTTGCATGGCTATCGCATCGGCGGCACGGTGCATGTCCTGGTCAATAACCAGATCGGTTTCACAACCCCGCCTTCCGAGAGTCGTTCGACCATGTATGCGACCAGCGTGGCCAAGATGCTGCCGGCACCGATTCTGCACGTGAACGGCGAGGACCCGGAGGCGGTGGCGCGGTGCATGCAGCTGGCGATGGATTTTCGGCAGACGTTCAAGCAGGACGTGGTGATTGACATGTATTGCTACCGGCGGCTTGGCCACAACGAGGGGGACGAACCGTCATTCACCCAGCCGCGGCTTTACGAATTGATCGCCAAACGCCGCTCGGTCCGCGACGCCTATCTGGAGCATCTTTTGCGTCTGGGCGACATGACCCGGGATCAGGCCGAGGAGATCGTCAAGCGGAGACAGAACAACCTCGAGAAGGAGCTTGACGAAGCCCGCACTTCATTCCGGCGCATGCCCCCAAGCAGTCTCGAGGGGATCTGGCAGGGCTACACCGGCGGCGCGGAAACGGCCGAAGCCGATCCCGAGACCGGCGTGCCCGAACCGCAACTGTCCGGCTGGCTCGGCCGGTTGTGCGAAATCCCCGGGGAATTCAACCTTCATCCCAAGCTCGAGCGTTACTTCGAACAACGCCGACGGATGGCGCGGGGGAAACAACCGTTGGACTGGGCGACCGCGGAGGCGGCGGCCTGGGCGAGCCTCGCGGCGAGCGGGTGCCGCGTCCGATTGTCAGGCCAGGACAGTCCGCGAGGCACTTTCAGCCAGCGGCATGCGGTGCTGCATGACGTCGAAACAGGCCTGACGCACACCCCCCTGCAACATATCGAGCCGCAACAGGCGCCGGTCGATTTGCTCAACAGTCCGCTTTCCGAGGCCGGCGTGCTCGGGTTTGAGTATGGTTACAGCCTGGATTGTCCGGACGGGTTGGTGATGTGGGAGGCGCAGTTCGGCGATTTCGTGAACGCGGCGCAGGTGATCATCGATCAGTTCATCGTCAGCGGGGAGGACAAGTGGCGGCGGTTGAGCGGCCTGGTGTTGCTGCTGCCGCACGGGTTCGAGGGCGCCGGTCCCGAACACTCGAGCGCGCGTGTCGAGCGGTTCCTGGCCCTGGGCGCGGAAGACAACATCCAGGTGGCGGTGCCGAGCACGCCCGCCCAGTACTTTCACTTGCTGCGCCGACAGGCGGTGCGGAAATGGCGCAAGCCGCTGGTGGTGCTGACGCCCAAGAGCCTGCTGCGCCATGCCCAGGCCACGTCGCCGCTCGCCGACTGCGCCAGGGGTCGATTCCAGAAGGTCATTCCCGATCACGCGGCCCGCCCCCTGTCCGAGGTGAACCGCGTGCTGCTCTGCTGCGGGAAACTTTATTACGAACTCGAAGCCCGCCGGCAGGAACTCAAACGCGACGACGTGGCCATCCTGCGGCTTGAACAGCTCTATCCCTACCCCCGCGCCGAGTTGGAATCACTGTTGGACACCTGCCGGGACGGCACCAACGTGATCTGGGTGCAGGAAGAACCGGAAAACATGGGGGCCTGGCGCTACCTGCGGGTCACCGTCAGCATGCAGTTTCTGGGGCGCCTCCCTTTCAGCGGCATCTGCCGGCCCGCCTCGGCCAGTCCCGCCACCGGATCGCACGCCGCGCACGAACTCGAGCAGGAAGAACTGCTGCAGCGCGCGTTCAGCGAGGAACAGGCCCGGCCGCGTCCGCGCACAGAGACGATCGTGGGCACCAAGCAGCCGGGGGGCGGGGCATGAGCGCCTCGAGCGGGCGATCCCGCCGCGGGTCCTTTCGTTGACTTCATTCAACTCAACCACAATCCATGAGCACCCCATCCCTACTCGATCTCAAGGTCCCGTCCGTCGGCGAATCGGTCACCGAAGTGGAAGTGGGCGAGTGGCTAAAACCGGAAGGCGCCACCGTCGCTCGCGACGAGAATCTGGTCGTTCTGGAAACGGACAAAGCCACCATGGAAGTCCCGGCCCCCGGTGCGGGTCGCCTCGTCAAGATCCATAAACGCAAAGGCGAACGGGTCCGCGTCGGCGATCTCCTGGGGCAGATCGACCCCTCGGCGCCGGAATCCGCCGTCACCCCGGAAGCGACCCGGCCCGAATCCGCCCAACCGCCGGCCGCGGCGGCCGTGTCCGAATCCACAGCGGCTCGCGTGATGCCCGCGGCGGCCTGGGTGATGGCCGAGAAGAAACTGGCGCCGGACCAAGTGTTGCCCACCGGTCCAGGCGGACGCGTTTTGAAGGAGGATGTGGAACGGGCAGCCGGCGCGGCCGCGATAACCACTCCGCCGGGCGAACCGCCGCCGGTATCGCCGGCCGCGGAGCCCTCCACGGCGCCGCGTGGCGAAGAACGAGTGCCGATGAGCCTGATGCGGCGAAAGATCGCGGAAAGACTGGTGCAGGCGCAGCAGAATGCGGCGTTGCTGACCACGTTCAACGAGGTTGACATGTCCACGGTCATGGCCCTGCGCCAGGACCTCCAGGAACGGTTCCAGCAACGCTACGAAACCAAACTGGGATTCATGTCCTTCTTCGTCAAAGCCGTGGTCGACGGACTCAAGGAGATCCCGCGGCTCAACGCCGAGATCCGCGGCTCGGACATCGTTTATCGCAACTACTTCGACATCGGCGTGGCCATCGGCGGCGGGCGCGGCCTCGTGGTGCCGGTTTTGCGCAACGCCGAGCGGCTCAGCTTTGCCGAGATCGAACTGGCCATCGCCGGCTTCGCCCGAAAAGCCCGGGAAAACAAGCTGCGCCCCGAGGATCTCGAGGGCGGGACCTTCACGATCACCAATGGCGGCGTCTACGGGTCGATGCTCTCGACGCCGTTGATCAACCCGCCCCAGAGTGGCGTGCTGGGGATGCACGCCATCCAGGACCGGCCGGTGGCGGTGAAAGGGCAGGTTGTCGTTCGCCCCATCATGTACGTCGCCCTGACCTACGATCATCGCATCGTGGACGGCCGTGAGGCGGTCACCTTCCTCCGCCGGGTCAAGGAAACGGTCGAGAACCCGGTGCGCATGCTGGTGGAAGTTTGACCTATCTTCCACCAGCTGAACGCGGTTTCACCTCGGCGTTGCCCGCCGCACCGTGGTCGATTCAGGATCGTTGACGCGATCGGTTAATACTCGCGCATGCCTTTGCGGCCGGGTTCGGGGATTGGGTATTTGCCGGCGGCGTCCGCTTTGAGCGGGGCTTCGGAACCCTCGGTGAGCTGGTCGAGGCCGGGGGCCATTTCGTGGTCACCGTTGAGGATATCGTCGTAGGTCACTTCCTGGCCGGTATGGGCAGCCATGCGGCCCATGGAAGTGACGAGGCTGCATTGGACCCCGCTCTCGACTTCGCTGTAAGGTTTGTCGTTGCGGATGGCGACCATCAGGTCGTCCCATTCGTTCTGGTAAGGGTTCTCCTGGCCCGGGATGTTCTTGGATTCCCAGACCATGTCGGAACGTCGCGGGTTCTGGCTCTTGAAGATGCTGGAGGGAGCGCCGCAATCGCCGTTTTTGGAGACGATCGCCATGCCTTTGGTGCCGTGCAGATAACTCGAGTAGATATCGTTGCAGCCGGTCATGCAGCGGCCATCGAAGGTGAACTTGGTGCCGTCCGCATAGGTGTATTCCACCGCGTAAGTGTCGAAGTTCTGGTCCACATAGGTTTCGCCCTCGAGACTTTGACGATAATGGCGGCCGCCGAGCCCCTGCGCCTTGACCGGCCACGCGTTTTTCATCCAGCCGAGATGATCCACGATATGGATGTAGAAATCACTGTAATTGCCTCCGCTGGCCCAGAGGAAACTGTGGAAGCGCTGCACCTGGTAATGCAGCTCGCTGATGCCGGGCGGCTTGGGTAGCGACGAGAAGAACCCCACCGGGCCGTGCATCCGGTAACCGCGCTGCAGGATGATTTCGCCGAGTTGACCGTCCTGGACGCGCTTGGCCAGCTCCTCGAGGTGCCGGGCGTGTCGCGACATGAGGCCGACGCCGACCTTGAGGTTCTTCTTTTTGGCGGCTTCGCCCAACTCAAACATGCGTTTCGAGGTGGGGCCGTCCACGGTGACCGGTTTTTCCATGAACACATTCAGGCTCTTGTTGATGGCATAGCCGAAGTGGACCCACCGAAAGGCCGGCGGCGACGCGAAGATGGCGATGTCTCCGGGCTTCAGGCAATCCATCGCCTTCTTGTAGGAGTCGAATCCGGTGAACTGCCGGTCGGCGGGGACATCCATCTTGGCGGCGGCAGCCGCGTCTTGTTTGAGGCTCTGGACGCTGCTCTGGAGCCGAGCCGGAAAGACGTCCGCCATGGCGACGAGCTTGATGGGGCCGCCCTTGGTGGCCAGGGCCTGGGCGGCGGCGCCGGTTCCGCGCCCGCCGCAGCCCACGAGGGCCACCTGGATCAGATCGCTGCCGGCGGCGTGGACGTGCGGGATCGCCACGCCCGCGAGGGCGGAGACGGCCGCCAGTTTGCCGGTGCTTTTGATGAATTCACGACGTGAAGTCACATTGGCTGGAATAGTGGGAGAGTCGTTCATATGGGGGAACAATCGTGAACCTCCAGCCCCGAGTCAACGCCGGAAAGCTGGGGCTCCGACCGCGGGTGCCAGCAGGTGGTCGATTGCCGTGGACAATCGCTGCCGTTGGGCGTTCCGCCGGGCTTTGCCCGAAGACTCCTCACGGGTTTCCCAGGGCGTCCAGGGCGGCCTGGAGCTGGCCTTGTTTGGCCCGGGCATCCGCCAATCGCTTCTGATGATCTTCGAGGACCGCCGGGGGCACCTTCTGCACGAACGCGGGGTTGTCGAGCTTGACCTGGACGCGGTCGATCTCGATCTGGACCTTGGCGAGCTCCTTGGTGAGGCGGGCGCGTTCGGCCGCGACGTCGAGGAGGCCGGCGAGCGGCATGAAGAGTTCACCCAATTCACTCAGGGCCGAGGGTGTGCCCTGGGGAGGAGCGTAGGCCGGGTCGAGGTTCACGGCGTCGGCGTTGAGGAGTAACCGCAGCACCTCGACATCGTGCGGGCTCATGCCGCCGGTGGGGCGGATCACGAAAGTGACCTTGCGATTGGCCGGGATGTTGAATTCGCGTCGGAGATTGCGGCCGCGACCGATCAAGGCGCAGCGGGCATCGACGAGCCGTTCGTCGGACTCGTCGAGGCCGTAATGGAGCTTGAAGGTGTCGCCGAGCGGCTTCGGCCAGGGCGCGAACATGATGGTTTGGCCGCCCTGGGCATCCGGAAGCTCGAGCTGATAATCGAGTCCGTGCCAGAGTTCCTCGGTGATGAAAGGGAGGAAGGGATGGAACAGGCGCAGCATGTGGGAAAGCACGAAATCGATGACGGCGAGCGTATTCGCCTTGCGGGCGGGGTTGTCGCCCTGGAAGACGGCTTTGGAGGTTTCGATGTACCAGTCGCAATACTCGTTCCAGAAAAAACGATGCAGGGTCTGGGTGACCTCGGTAAAACGGTATTCGGCGAAGGCGCTTGAGATTTCGCGAATGGCGCGGTCGAGCTTCAGGAGCAGCCATTTGTCATCGACGGTCAGCAGGGCGGGATCGATCTCGGCCTCGGGGCTGCCGCCCTGGAGTTGGCGGAAACGGCAGGCGTTCCAGAGCTTGTTGCAGAAGTTGCGGCCGAGTTCGACGTGGAGTTCGTCGTAGAGGACATCCTGGCCGAGTGGCGCGGAGCGCATGATGCCGAAGCGCAGGGCATCGGCGCCGTATTGGGCGATGAGATCGAGGGGATCCGGCGAGTTGCCGAGGCTCTTGGACATCTTGCGGCCGAGTTTGTCGCGGATGATGCCGGTGAAATAGACCGCGGCGAACGGTTTGTCGCCGAGGTACTCGTAACCGGCCATGATCATGCGGGCGACCCAGAAAAAGATGATGTCCGGCCCGGTAACAAGGTCGGTGGTGGGATAGAATTTCCTGAGCGTGGGCGTGGACTCCGGCCAGCCCATGGTGGCGAAGGGCCAGAGCCAGGAGCTGAACCAGGTGTCGAGGACGTCGGGATCCTGCACCCAGTTCTCCGGGTCGGGCGGTGGCTCGACGTCGACGTGGATGGCAGCGGTCGCCGGGTCAGCTTCCACGTGCCGCGCCCCGCCTTCCGAACTGCTGCCGGCCGGCTTCCGGTACCACACGGGAATCCGATGGCCCCACCAAAGCTGGCGCGAGATGCACCAATCCTTCAGGTTCCGCATCCAGTGCGTGTAGGTCTTGACCCAACGGTCCGGATAAAAGCGGATCTGGCCCTGCTCGACGGCGGCCGTGGAGGCATCGATGGAGGGGTAGCGCAGAAACCATTGATCGCTGAGGTAAGGTTCGACCGGGACATGGCTGCGTTCGCTGTAGCCCACATTGTGGGTGTAGGGCTCAACCTTGAGCAGAAGTCCCTGCGTTTCGAGTTCCTCGATGACGGCCTTGCGCGCTTCCATGCGGTCGAGGCCGACGAAATCCTCGCCGGCAGCCGGGGTCATGACGCCATCGGGGCCGATGACCACCGTGAGGGGCAAGCGATGGCGTTGCGCCATTTCGTAGTCGGCGGGGTCGTGGGCCGGTGTGACCTTGACGCAACCGGTGCCGAACTTGGGGTCCACCAATTCATCGGCGACGACGGGGATTCGCCGGTTCTGGAGCGGCAGCAGGCAGTGCCGACCGATCAGGTGCTGGTAGCGGGGATCGGCGGGATTCACGGCCACGGCCTCGTCGCCGAGCATCGTCTCGGGCCGGGTGGTGGCCACGATGACAAAGGCGTCGGCCAGCGGTTGGTTCCTTTCGTCGAGCAAGGGGTATTTGAGATGCCAGAGGCTGCCCTGTTCCTCGGTCATGATCACCTCTTCATCGGAGAGGGCGGTGCGGGCGGCGGGATCCCAGTTGACCATCCGTCGTCCGCGATAGATCAGGCCTTTGCGGTGGAGATCGACGAAGACCTGCTGGACGCAGCGGGAGTAGGCCGGGTCCATGGTAAAACGCTCGCGGGACCAGTCGCAGGAAGCGCCGAGCTTCTTGAGTTGCTGGATGATGATGCCGCCGTGTTTCTCTTTCCATTCCCAGACGCGGGCGAGGAAAGCCTCGCGACCAAGATCGTCGCGGTGACGGATGAGACCCTGTTTTTTGAGGGTTTTTTCGACGACCGCCTGGGTGGCGATGCCGGCGTGATCGGTGCCGGGTAACCAGAGCACCTCCCGGCCTTCCATGCGCGCTTTGCGGGCGAGGATATCCTGGATCGTGTTGTTGAGCACGTGGCCCAGGGTGAGCACACCGGTGACATTCGGCGGGGGAATGACAATCGAATAGGCAGGTTTCCGGGAGGCGGGGTCGGGTGTGAAACAGCGCAGCTCGAGCCAGCGTTCATACCACTTGGTTTCAACGGCTTGCGGTTCGTAGGTTTTCGGGAGGTCGATCATGTTTTGCCCCGGGACTTGGAATTGGCATTGCCGCGTTGGAGCAGGCAGAACTCCATGCTGTCCACCAGGGCGGTCAGGCTGGCTTCAATGATGTTGTCGTGCACACCCACGGTTCCCCACTCTTCGCTGCCGTCGGAGGTTTCGATCAAGACCCGCGTGGTGGCGGCGGTGCCGGTGACCGAGTCGAGGATGCGCACTTTGTAGTCGGTGAGCTGGACGCGCTTGACCTCGGGAAAGAACTGGATCAGCGCGGCCCGCAGGGCCGAGTCCAGGGCGTTCACCGGACCGTCACCCTCGGCGACCGTATGGGCGATCTGGTCGCCCACACGGACCTTGACCGTGGCCTCGACCACCGATTCCTGGCCATCGCGCCGCATGGAGACATGGTAGGCTTCGACCTGGAACGGGGGCAGTTCGTGGCGCAGGATCTTGCGGATCAGCAGGGCGAGCGAGCCTTCCGCCGCTTCGAACTCGTAGCCCAGGTGTTCGAGTTCCTTGATCCGGTTGAGGATCAGCTTGAGTTCGGGCGTCTCGCTGGAGATTTCGAACCCGAGTTCCCGGGCTTTCATGAGGATGTTGCTGCGGCCGGCGAGGTCGCTGATCAGGACCCGGCGATAGTTGCCGACCGTGCCGGGATCGATATGCTCGAAACTTCGCGCGACTTTCTGCACGGCGTTGACGTGCATGCCCCCTTTATGGGCGAACGCGGTGGCGCCGACCCACGGTTGTCGTGGATCGTGCCGGACGTTGGCGATTTCATCCACGAACTGGGAGAGCTCGCGGAGGTTACGCAGCGCCGTTTCCGGCAGGCACGCGAGCTTCATTTTCAGCGCGAGGTTGGGAATCAGACTGGTGAGATTGCAGTTGCCGGTGCGTTCGCCGTAGCCATTGATGGTGCCCTGGACATGCATGGCCCCGGCCTCAACCGCGGCGAGCGCATTGGCCACACCCAGCCCAATGTCATTGTGGGTGTGAATCCCCAGCTTCGACATCATCCGGCCCCGCGCGTGCGAGGCAATCCGCGTCACCTCAGCTGGAAGCCGCCCGCCGTTGGTGTCGCAGAGGGTGACTACGTCGGCCCCGGCATGCTCCGCCGCCTGCCAGGTGGCCAGCGCGTATTCCGGATCGTCCAGGTAACCGTCGAAAGCGTGCTCGGCGTCGTAAACGACGAATTTACCGTGGTCTTTCAGAAATCGGACGGTGTCGGCAATCATCGCCAGGTTCTCGTCGGCCGTGGTCTGGAGTACCTCCTTGACATGAAGCAGCCAGGTCTTGCCGAAGATTGTGACCACAGGGGTTTCCGCCTGCAGAAGCAGCCGGACCTGGTCGTCGCGTTCGATCGCCACATTCTTGCGCCGGGTCGATCCGAAGGCGGCAAGGCGGGCCTGCTTAAGCTTCCGCCGGGAAGCCTGGTCGAAGAATTCGATGTCGCGCGGGTTGGATCCCGGCCAACCGCCCTCGATGTAGTGAATGCCGAAGGCATCGAGTTTCTCCGCGATCCGCAGCTTGTCCGCGACGGAGAAGTTGATGCCTTCCCCCTGCGTGCCGTCACGCAGGGTGGTGTCGTAAATCTCGATGAGGGGCGTCATAGGGCATTCCGCAGCGCGGAGGAGGATTTCTAAGCCACAAGCCGCCGAATGCAAAGCCCAAACCTCGGAGGGTTTGGCCGCACGAAACACGCCCTTAAACGGCTTAGCTGACGTTCATCCTGCCGCTGGCGCCCTCAAGTTCGACTGGATGTTTGACGGGATCGGGCTCCCAGTCGGAAGCCTGTTCCACCGCAAGGCGCATTTGGGAGAACCACCATCGTGCGCGGGTCATTCGCCGACGCGGGGTGCGACCGCGGCGGAAACCGGCGGTGGGTTCGAGCGGCATTTCGAGTTGCGTGCGTCGATTCATAATGCCTGAGCATAAGATGCGGGGTTGGACACAGGCTGTCCAACATGGCACGTTTCAATGAAGAGTTAAAAGATTGATGGTCAACCGTTTGCGAATCAGAGAATCCGTTGCTCTCCTGCCCATGCGATTAGACTCTCATGGGCCGCAAGGTTTCATTGCGGGTTCCGCCCATTTCCGGCTCAATGCCTGGGATATGCGAGCGGTGATTCAACGGGTTGGGATGGCGGAGGTGGCCATTGCTGGAGCGGTGGCAGGCGCGATCGGTCAAGGCTTGCTCGTGCTGGTGGCGGTTGAGGAATCTGACAGCCATGAAGATCTCGAGTGGCTGAGTGGCAAGATCGTCCGGCTGCGGGTCTTCAATGACGCTGGGCAGGTCATGAACCGTTCGGTGCGGGAGATCGGAGGCGGAGTGCTGGTGGTCAGCCAGTTCACGCTCTTCGCGAGCACTCGAAAAGGGAACCGCCCCTCGTATAGCCGGGCGGCCCGCCCGGAATTGGCAGTCCCCCTTTACGAGGCTTTTCTGCGGCAGTTGGCGACGGATCTGGGGCGCCCAATCGAGGCCGGCAAATTCGGGGCGGACATGCGGGTCAGCCTGATCAACGATGGGCCGGTTACGATTGTCATGGACAGCAAGTTGCGGGAGTAGCATCGAACTGGGGCTTGAGGCGTGGCACGCATGCCGCCGGCGGAGCGTACCCGCGTTCCGGTTTTGCGCGGATTGAAGATTTACCCTGTTGCAGGCGGAGACGGTGGCAAGTATCCTGAGCGACCTTTTATGACGCTGACTGAGAAAATCCTGGCCCGCGCGTCGGGCAAGGGCCACGTGCGGGCGGGCGACAATGTCTGGGTGAAAGCTGACATCCTCATGACGCACGATGTGTGCGGCCCCGGCACCATCGGTGTGTTCAAGCGCGAGTTTGGACCGCAGGCCAAGGTATGGGATGCGGACCGGGTGGTGATCATGCCGGACCATTACATTTTCACCGCGGATTCGAAGTCGAACCGGAATGTCGATATTCTCAGGGAATTCGTGCGGGAACAACAGCTCCGGTATTTCTACGATGTGATCGATGACCCCGTCGGGCACTGGGTATTCGACCCCTCGAAGGGGATGCTGCAACGGCAGTACGGTTCCCGCTATGCCGGGGTTTGCCACACTGCCCTCCCCCAGAAAGGCCACACCCGACCGGGGGAAATCCTCTTTGGTACAGACTCGCACACCTGCATGGCTGGCGCGTTTAATGAATTCGCGACCGGCATCGGCAACACGGACGCCGGATTCGTGATGGGCACGGGCCGGCTGTTGCTCAAGGTGCCCGAGACCATGCATTTCAGGCTGGAGGGCAAACTGCAACCGGGAGTGATGGCCAAGGATGTCATTCTGCACATCATCGGCGAAATCGGATTCGATGGGGCCACTTATCGGGCCATGCAATTTGACGGGCCCGGCGTGAGTGAGCTTTCCATGGACGATCGCATGACGATCGCGAACATGGCCATCGAAGCCGGCGGCAAGAACGGGATCTTCGAGTTCGACGCGCAAACGAAGGCCTATGTGGATCATCGGTGCAAACTGAACGGCACCCTGGCCGAATACGACCCGGTGGAACGGGATCGGGACGAGCAGTTTGTTTACGAGCTGGTGGTGGATATGAGCCGGCTCGAACCGGTGGTCGCCTGTCATCCGGACCCGGGCCAGCGAAAAACCGCCAAGGAATTGGGTGCGTTGCGGTTGGATCGTGCGTATATCGGTTCCTGCACGGGGGGTAAGACCAGCGATTTCCTCGATTTCGCCCGGATCGTCAGGGGACGCAAGGTGGTGATCGACACGTTCGGTGTGCCGGCCACACCGGAGATCGTCCATGATCTGCAGAGCACGTATTGGGACGGTCAAACGGTCTGGGCCATCCTGGTGGAGGCAGGGGTGAAGCTGACAGAGAACGCGGGTTGCGCCGCGTGTCTGGGGGGGCCGGTGGACACCTTTGGTCGCATGAACACTCCCCTGAAATGCATCAGCACCACCAACCGTAATTTCCCGGGGAGAATGGGACACAAAGAGAGCCAGGTGTTTCTGGCTTCGCCCATGACGGTCGCAGCCAGTGCGATTACCGGACGGGTGACCGATCCGAGGGAATTCTTGTGAGGAACTGGATCCGATGCGCATGCCGCGAGGCCGTTGGTGGAACGTCCCGGGGTCGGGGAGTCAGCCGCCGATCCGGCTGGGGCTCAAGCTGCGTAAGATCCGGAATAGTCAAGGGTTTCGGTAGAGTAAATCGCGAATTATTGCGGTTGACATTCGTTCTTATCTTCCTACACTTCGGCAAATTCTAATCACGGCGGACAAACCAGGAGCAGACTACTATGAAAGAATGTGCGAGAATTTCGAAGCTGATCGCGTGTGTTGCGGTGCTGGTCGGTGTGGTAGCCATGACCTCGGCGCAGGCCGCTCAATCGGGTAAGGCGGTTGTTCGGTCGGTCAGTGGCGAGGCGCAATACAGTGACGGCGGCGCGTGGCTGCCTCTGAGCGCGGGCAAGGAGTTGATGCCTGGTTCGGCCGTTCGCACGGCCAACGATTCCAAGGTGGTTCTTTTCCTGGACCAGAACGGGCCGCTGGTGATGCTCACCGAGAACACCACCTTGGGGATCGACAAACTGAGCTTTGAACCCACCGGGGTCGATACCATCATCGAAACCCAGCTCGACCTTAAGTCGGGCCGCATCGTGGGCATCGCCAAGAAGCTCTCCGCGACCTCCAAATACGAGGTGAAAACGCCAAGTGGCGTGGCGGGCATCCGCGGCACGGAATATTCCATCAGCGCCACGGGTGAAGTCTATGTGCTCGATGGCTCGGTCGTGGTGGTCAGCGTGCGGCCCGACGGTTCGGTGGTTACCCAAGTGGTCAGCGCGGGCGAGATGTTCAATCCTGCCTCAGGTCGGGTGCAGCCGATTCCCTCTGCCACGCAGGATGAGCTGCTTTCTGAGGTTAACAGCATGAAAGCCGCAGCGCCGCCGACGATCACAGTGGATGGCGAGCCCATCATCTTCGTGTCGCCCACGACGGGTCTCGGGTCCGAATAGCCCCTCAGTAGTCAACTTTCTGTGCAACCCAGGGCGCGCGTGAGCCGCCCTGGGTTTTTGTTATCCGGCGGACCTTGAAGCATATTTCCAAAGCCCGGTTGGTTCGCAACCTTCCGGTAGTGATCGCCGTCGTGGTCATCGGCCTGGTTTGCCTTTTACAGGCCTTGCCACGTTGGTTCCCCAAGTTTGACGTCTTCGAGCGCATGGAGTTGATGTCCTACGATTGGCGGGTGCGGCGCGGGTTTGAGCTGAACGCGCCAGCCGCCGACTTGGGAGCGGTATTCATCGACGACGACAGCCTCGAAGCCATCAACGACAATTTCGGTTTCGTCTGGCCCTGGCCGCGGCAGTTGTATGGGCGTTTGGTGGCGGAGTTGACCGCCCAGGGGGCAAAGTCGATCGGTTTCGACATGTTATTCCTTGATTTGGACCCCCCTCGATCGGAAACCACATTGCGGGTGGAGGGCAAAGAGGTCGCGTCCGATGATTATTTCGCCGCCACGTTGGCTCGCAGTGGCAACGTCGTGCTGGCTACCGTCCAGGACGAAACTGCCGGAGAGTGGCGTGCATTGGTGCCTCCCGAGATCTTTCGTACGAATGCGTGTTTGCTGGGGCACATCAGCAGCGATGCCGACCCGGACGGGGTTTTGCGCCGTGCGCGGGCGTTTCATGACGATCCAAAGCACGGCCGGCTGTGGCACATGGGGATCGTGCTGGCAGCTCGCGAACTGGGGCTGGATTTAGATCAGGCCATTATCAGTCAGGATGAGATCCGGCTGGACGGGCCGACCGGGATTACGCGCACGATTCCGATCGACGAGGAGGGGTTCCTTTACATCGACTGGGCGCTTACCTGGAACGATCCCCGGCTGCTGAAAGAGTCCTTCGAGTCTATCCTGATGGAGGAGATCGCACGGGATCGAGGCCGCACCAACCAGGTGCCCAGGTGGGAAGGCAAGACCGTGGTGGTGGGATCCATCGGTTCAGGCAACAACATCCGCGATTTCGGGGCCACGCCGCTGGCGCGTCAGACTTACCTGGTGAGCAAGCACTGGAATGTGGCCAACTCCATCATCCTGAATCGATTTGTGCGGCGCAGCTCCTATTCGGTGGAGACTCTGCTCATCCTGCTGCTAGGCGGCCTGGCCGCTGTCATCACCTGGCGGCTGCGCGCGTTGGCCGCTGCCGGACTGGTGGTGGTGGTGCTGGTGTTATACGTGGGGCTGGCGCTCTTCCTATTCACGAGCTCTCGATACTGGTTCCCCTTGGTGCTGCCGGGTTTTGTGGCTCTCCTGATGACCCATGTGAGCATGGTGTCTTACCGGGCCATTTTTGAACGAAAGGAGGGAGACCGAATCCGGTCCGTGTTCGCCAAGGTCGTTTCGGCCGACGTGGTCAACGAATTGCTCCGCGCGGAGCGGGTGGCTTTGGGAGGCGCTCGCCGCAAAGTAACGGTCTATTTCGCTGATATTCGTGGGTTCACGCAACTGACCGACGAGAGCCAGGCGATGGCGGAGGAGTATGTCGCCCACCACGGCTTGTCGGCCGCGGCGGCTGAGGCGCTCCTCGACGAGCGTGCCCGGGAGGTGCTGAGCACCGTCAACCTCTATCTCGGGAAGGTTGCGGACACCATCAAGGAACACCACGGCACGCTCGACAAATACATCGGGGACTGTGTCATGGCGTTTTGGGGTGCGCCGACGCCAAGCGATCGGCAGGCGGTCGATTGTGTCCGGGCAGCGATCGTGGCGCAGCAAGCGGTTCGGGAGTTGAACCAGGCCCGGGCGGCCGACAATCTGCGGCGACGCGAGGAAAACAAGGCGCGGGTCGCGGCCGGCCTTCCGCCGTTGCCTTTGCTGATGCTCCTGACCCTGGGTTCCGGCATCAATACAGGCATGGCCACCGTGGGGTTGATGGGATCCGACCAGCACTTGCTGAACTACACTGTGTTTGGGCGGGAGGTGAATCTGGCGAGTCGACTGGAAGGCTTGTCCGGGCGCGGTCGGATTATCATCAGCCATTCAACCTTTGGCGAGGTGGCGAAGCTGGATCCCGACGTGGCGGCCTGCTGCGTGGAGTTGCCCCCGGCCAGGGTCAAGGGATTTCGAGAACCCGTTCGGCTCTATGAGGTTCGTTGGGCTC
>JAHDYP010000006.1:23298-82155 GCA_023383055.1 Verrucomicrobiota bacterium
CGGGACAAGACTCCGGATCATGACACGGAGTTGATCCAGCGCGACGCCGCAACAACTGATCCTTGATTGGGCAGACGGGTGGTGTTAAGCCACTTCCGGCCATGCGAACGGTCATTTATCCCGGCAGCTTCGATCCGCTCACCAACGGTCATCTGGACCTGATCCAGCGCGCGGCGCATTTGTTCGACCGGGTGATCGTGGCGGTGGCCGACAACGACGCCAAAAGCCCGTTATTCACGTTTGAGGAGCGGTTGGACCTGGTGAGTCAGTCGATCCGCGGGATGAAGAATGTGGAGGCAGAGCGGCTGCCGGGGTTGCTGGTCGACTATGTCGTCCGACGCGGTGGGCAGGCCGTCTTGCGTGGTTTGCGGGCGGTCTCGGACTTCGAGTTTGAATTCCAGCTGGCCTTGATGAACCGTAAGCTTGATGAACGGGTCGAGACCATCTTCATGATGCCCAGGGAAACCTACGTTTTTCTCAGTTCCCGGGTGGTCAAGGAGATCTCGAGGCTGGGTGGCGATGTCAGTGCATTTGTGCCCTCGCATGTGGGCAGGGCGCTGGCGGGCAAGCGCCTTGTCGGTTAGGTTGAGTTATCACAATCTTCCGGGAAAGGACTCTTATGGCGGTTATCGTTAATCTGCGACATTTGGAGGGGCGGACGATCCGCTTGGAAGGCGAAGTCTCGGCCGAGGAACTCGATGTGGCGGGGTTGGACGATCTGATTCGACCCGAAGGAGGGGTGAGATACGAGTTGGAAGTGGAACGGCACGAGGAGGGTTTGCTGGTTCAGGGCCGGCTTTCATGGACTCTGCAGTGCGAGTGTGCGCGGTGTTTGGCGCCGTTCAGGCAGGAATTAGTGCTGCCGGAGTGGTGTTCCCTCCTTGCCTGGGCGGGCGACGACCCGGTATGCATACGCAACGACTGCGTGGACTTGACGCCTTATATCCGGGAAGATATGGTCCTGGCGCTTCCGGCACGACCGTTGTGCAAGCCGGAATGTGGTGGTCTGCAAATCCGGTCGACCGACGACCCGGGAGTGACGCAACAAACGCAGGCGGGTGAACCGTCGGCTGCGTGGGCCATGTTGAACAATTTGAAACTGTGAGCATTGGAATTTATGGGCGTACCCAAACGTAAACCTTCGCGCAGCCGCCAACGACAGCGTCGCGCCTATAACAGCGTTCTCCGACTCCCTCAGCTGAGCACGTGCCCTCAATGCGCGGCTCCTTACGTGCCGCATCGGGTTTGTCCTGCCTGTGGTTTCTACAAAGGTCGACAGGTGGTGACGGTTGAGGCCATGGCTTAGCGGCGATCTTCGAAGCGCGGATGTGGAATCGCCCCTTCTGCGCTTTTTCGCTTTATGCGCATTGCTGTGGATGTGATGGGCGGTGACTTCGGCTGCGACGTGGTCCTCGGCGGCATCAAGCTCGCGTTGCAGCACAATAATCGCATCCAGGCGCTGTATTTGGTGGGACAGCGGGACTGTATCGAGCGGGCTTTAGAGCAGTCTGGTTTCCAGGATCCACGGCTGCAGATCGTCCACGCCAGCGAGGTCTTGACGATGGAGGACCGGCCGGTGGCGGCGGTTCGACGCAAGAAGGATTGCTCGATCGCCAGGGCGGTGGACCTGGTCAAGACCGGCAAAGCCGACGCCATGATATCCCCGGGGAACACCGGAGGGATTGTCGCCGCCTCGACCCTTAAACTGGGCACTCTTCCCGGGGTGGAGCGTCCGGGGATTGCCACGGTGATTCCCGCGCCGGAGAACGAGTTTGTGCTCCTGGATTCCGGGGCGAACATCGAGTGCAAGCCGATCCATCTGGCCCAGTATGCTTTGATGGGGCATGTCTATTCCCGTGAGATCCTGGGTCACAAGAAGCCGCGAGTGGGAATCCTGAGCGTAGGCACGGAGGCGATCAAAGGCAATGAGCTCACCCTTGAGGCGTTCAAACTCTGTGAGAAACTTCCCATTCACTTCATCGGCAACGTGGAGGGGCACGATCTTTTTCGCAACCGGGTTGACGTCGTGATCTGCGACGGGTTTGTCGGCAATATTGTGCTCAAGACCTGCGAGAGCCTCGCCAAAGGCATGCTGACTTGGCTTAAGGAGGAATTGATGAAGAATCTAAAGCGCCAACTCGGGGCGCTTCTGGCGCGGAATGCCTTCCGGGCGATCGTGCGCCGCATGGATCCCGATGGTTACGGCGGCGCCCCCCTCCTGGGGCTGAATGGCAATGTCATGAAGGCGCATGGATCCGCCCGGGAACGGGCCATCATGAACGCCATCCGCATCACCAGTGAAACCATCCAGCACCACATCAACCGGCTGATCACGGAGGAAATAGCCGCGGCAGCGGAGCGCCTCGACCCTGACAAAAGTGGCGTGGCGGCCAGCGCCTTCGCATGACTCGTGCCTCCGCATCCTCTTTGAGGAACCCGCGCGCCGCCCACGGATACCACGGCCGCTCCTGTTCCATAACCTCGGTTGGATCCTATGTTCCCGACCGCGTTTTGACCAATGCCGACCTCGAGCGCATGGTCAACACTACGGATGAATGGATCACCACCCGGACCGGCATCAAGGAGCGTCGCCTGGCGGCGGCTGACGAGTTCACCTCGGACCTGGCGACCCAGGCGGCCCGGCGGGCGCTCGAGCGCGCCCAGATCTCGCCCGAGATGGTCGATCTGATCATCGTGGCAACGATCACGCCCGACATGTTGTTTCCGTCGACGGCATGCCTCGTCCAACAGAAGTTGGGCGCTCGCCGGGCGGCCGCGTTCGACATTGAGGCCGCCTGTTCCGGCTTCATTTACGCCCTTGAGATCGGTCAGCAGTTCATCACTTCGCGCACGTACGACACCGTGCTCGTCATCGGCGCGGAGAAGTTGTCGTCCATCGTGGATTGGAGCGACCGCAACACCTGTGTCCTCTTCGGCGATGGCGCCGGGGCGGCCGTGCTGCAGAATCGACCCAATGCGCACGGGTTGCTCACGGCCTGCATGGGCGCCGATGGATCCAAAGGCGGCCTCCTCTACATGCCTGGAGGAGGCAGCCGCGTTCCGGCCACGGCGGATTCAGTGAACGCCCGGCTTCATTATCTGCGCATGGAGGGGCGCGAAACCTTCAAGAACGCCGTCAACGCGATGTACACGGCGGCTCGGGAAAGCCTGCGCCGGTGCAATCTCGAGATCGGGCAGATCAAGTGCGTGATTCCGCATCAGGCAAACCAGCGCATCATTGAGTCGGTGGGCGAGCGGTTGGGAGCCCGACCCGACCAACTCTTTGTCAATCTGCACAAGTACGGCAACACGTCGGCCGCATCGGTCGCCATCGCCCTGGACGAAGCGGTGACCACGGGCCGTGTCCAGCGGGGTGATCTCATTTTGTTGATGGTGTTTGGGGCCGGTTTGACCTGGGCGGCGGCGGTGATCGAATGGTGATTTTTTTGGGGCGACCGATTGACGCTGCCCGAACGTATGATAGATTGAGGGCACCTAATTTGCTCAGCTATGGCTACCAGTCGAATTGATTATTCCGGCTCGTTTCAACCCTTCCACATCGAGGCGGAATCCGTTCGCTTCACCTTGCCGCCCAATGCCGTCCGGGTGCGTCCCAACGGGATTGAGTTTCACTCGCCGAAAGCGTTTCCAGTCTGGCACGAAATGACCGTTGCCCTGCAGGCGCCGGGGGCGGGGCGGAAGCTGAGATGCAGCGGGGTAGTGGTGGCGTGCGACGGCAACCGGCATTCGGGGTACGCGGTTTCCTTGTTGTTCCTCAATCTCTCCCGGCAATCCTCGGAGCAGTTGGCCGTCCTGGCCTGTGCCTATTCGTTATAGGGCGCATCGTTCATGGGCGACGAGCGATCAAACACGAGCGCCTGGCCGCGGTCGGGCAAGGATGGCCAGGTGGCCTGATCGTAATTAAGGTGTTTCATGGAAATCTTCCATCGGATATTGCAAACCGCCATCGATGGCGGAGCTTCGGATGTGCATCTCAAGATCGGCGGGCCGGTGGTGTTCCGGATCAATCGCCAACTGATCGCCATTGAGGCGCCTAACCCGACGCAGGAGTGGATGCAGGACGTGGTGGAGCACATGGTGCCCCGGCATCTCAAGAAGCGGCTCGAGGACGATCACGAGGTGGATTTTTCCTATTACGTTCCCGGGGTGGGCCGATTTCGGACGAATCTGTTCCAGCAGCGGGGCGAGTATTGCCTTTCCATGCGGTATGTGAAGATCAAGGTGCCGTCGTTCGAGGAATTGGGATTACTGGAGGTCCTGAAGAAAGTGGCGGAATCGCCGCGAGGGATCGTGCTGATCTCGGGTTCGACCGGGTGCGGCAAGTCGACGACGCTGGCCGCGATGGTCGAACACATCAACGCGAATTTCAAGAAGCACATCATCACGCTGGAGGATCCCATCGAGTTCGTGTTCGAGGACAACCAGTCCGTGATCGAACAGCGTGAAGTGGGGCTGGATACGCTTTCGTTCGCGCAGGGGCTCAAACACATCCTGCGCCAGGACCCGGACATCATCATGATCGGTGAGATGCGCGACGCGATCAGCTTTTCGGCGGCCATGAGTGCCGCCGACACCGGGCATCTGGTGTTGTCGACGCTGCACACCACCAACGCGGCACAGTCGGTGGGCCGCATTCTCGATTTCTTCAAGGCGGACGAACGGGATCAGGTGCGCCGCCAGTTGTCGGCCACGTTGCAGGCGGTGATTTGTCAACGGATGGTCACCACGATCAATGGGGGTGTTACCCCGGCGCTCGAGATCATGATCAATACGGGCACCGTGAAGAAACTGATCGAGGAAAACCGCCTCGACAAGCTCCACGCGGCGATCGAGACCGGGGTGGATGACGGAATGCAGAATTTCAACCAGGCCCTCTACAACCTGGTCAAGGAGCGCAAGATCACCGAGAAGGAAGCCTTGGCCAAGGCGACGAATCCACAGGCGCTCGAGATGAATTTCAAGGGGATCTTCCTCGACGAAGCGCGGCGGATCCTGACTTGATCAACGGTCCGGCGCGACGTAGAGCTCGCTGGCACCGAGCCGGTCCAGGATCATGTCGACCGTGCGATCGATGGCCCCGCGGTTGTCCTGCACGACCTGCAGGGCCCGGGCGCCCACGCGTTGGCGGCGTTCCGGATCCTTCAACAAGACATCGATCGCTCCTTCCAGCTCGGCGGAATCGCGAACCTGCTGAGCGCCTTCCGCCGCCAGAAACGCCTTCACGATCGCCTCGAAGTTCTCCATGTGAGGACCAAACACCATGGCTTTGCCGAACGCGGCGGGCTCGATCGGGTTTTGTCCCCCGTGGGCGGCCAGGCTTTTACCGACGAAGACCACGGTGGCGTGCTCATAGAAGAAGCGCAACTCCCCGGTGGTGTTGACCAGCAGGCACTGAAGCTCCCCGGGTTCGAACCGACTGCTGGCGGTGAGTTCGCTGCGGTAAACAAACGGGATCCGGCGTTGTTCGAGTTCGCGTCCGGCATCGCGGCTGCGCTCGAAATGACGGGGCACGAGCACCAGGAACAAATCCGGATGCTGCCGGCGCAGGGAGCGGAAGACATCGGCCAGGATGCCCTCTTCCCCGGGGTGGGTGCTTCCCCCCAGCAGCACCGGGGCGCCTGGGAGCACACCGATCTGAGCCAGCAAAGCCGGAACGTCCAGCTCCCGTCGTTCCTCGAGCTTGGCGGCGTCGAATTTGAGGCTGCCGACGACCTGGACCGCTTCCGGCCGGCAGCCCAACTCGCGCAGCCGGGTGGCGTCCGCTTCATTTTGCGCGCCGACCCCTTCGAACGAGGCAAAGAGCTGCCGGAACAGGAAGCCAAACCGGCGATAACCGCGGTAAGAACGATCCGACAGACGGGCGTTGACGAGGAAGGCGGGAATCCGCATGTCGCGCAGTCGCCAGATGAAATTCGGCCAGATCTCGGCCTCGACGAAGATCACCGCTTCCGGATGGATGACGTTGACGGCACGTCGCACCCAGGCATGGCGGTCGATGGGGTAGTAGATCTTCTCGATGTGCGAAGGCAGCTTGCGGCGCAGCTCGGCCATGCCGGTCGAGGTGGTGGTCGAGACGACGAGCTTGAGGTTGGGGGCGCGGGGTTCGAGGGCCCTGATCAGCTGGGTGCAGACGTTGACTTCGCCGACGCTGACGGCGTGGAGCCAGATGACGTGGCGGTTGGTGAGGGCCTGTTTGAGTTTGGCGTTGTAGCGACCAAACCGCTGACGGAAACCTTCCTGCCAGCGTCCGCGACGAAGGAGACGGGTGAAGTAATAAGGAGCGCTGAGCAGGAAGAAGAGAAAGAATAGGGCATTGTAAAGTCGCCGCATCCTCAAGCCCTCGCGTCCAGTGTGTCAGCCATGAGTGTGTATGCCATAGTCCGCCCCCAAGTTCAACCCGACTAACGGAAAAACAGCAGCCAAACCAGCAATAGCATCGGAGCGAGGTAGGGAAGGCTGTACTTGAAGACGTAGCCCAGGAAGGTCGGCATGCGGACCCGCTTCTGGTCCGCGATGGCCTTGACCATGAAGTTGGGGCCGTTGCCGATATAGGTGGCGGCGCCGAAGAAGACCGCGCCCACACTGATGGCCACCAGACTGCGCGTGGATTCCGGGTCGACCAGCAGCAGTGCGATTTCGATTTCCTCGAGCGTCAACGTGCGGGCGGTGAGTTGCGCCGGGTGATGGGCCCCCAGGAACGCGAGGGCGGCCTGCATTTGCGGCGCATGCTCTCCGGTCAATGGAGCCAGGCTGGCCCCGTGGGCCTGGATATGCGCAACCAACTGCTCAACCAGTTCCGGCCTGAGGTAGGCCCCGAACTCGGTGCTGAGGAAGCTGAGGTAGGTTGGGGCGTTGTCGAGACAACTCGAGAGCGTTCCCGTGGCCCAGTAGAAGAACGTGGGTCCCGGGTGGCCAAACTCCGTGGCATGCCCCTGGAGCCAGTCCAGTGCCGGCATCATGGTGGCGAAAATGCCGACGAAGAGGATGGCCACCTCCTGGATGGGATGAAAATTGAAATGGTTGGCCTCGTGGATCGACTTTCGGGTGGTGAAATAAGATCCGGCCGCCGCGCCGAGCATGATGAATTCGCGGACGAAGGGCGGGTCATTAATGAAAACCGCGGCCAGAATCACTCCCAGGAAGAACAGGTTGGCGGTGCCCTGGAAACGCCAGACGTCCGCGGGCTCCGCCAATTGCTCGCGGACTTCCCTGGGGGCTCGGAGATAGTTGCGGCGGTCGAGGAAATAGAAGGTCGCGAGCAGGAAGGCGACTCCGACGCACCACATGGGCCAGCATTCCTTCATGACCCACCAAAAGGGGACGCCTTTGAGGTAACCGAGAAAAAGCGGTGGATCGCCGATGGGAGTCAGGCAACCGCCGACGTTGGAGACCACAAAGATGAAAAAGACGACGTGATGGGCCGTGATCCGGTATTTATTCATGCGCAGCCAGGGACGGATCAGGAGCATGGAGGCGCCGGTAGTGCCGAGCACGTTGGCGATCACGGCGCCGACGGCCAAGAACACGGTGTTGGCCAGCGGGGTGGCCTCTCCTTGGACACTGATGTGGATGCCTCCCGAGACCACGAAGAGCGAGCCGATGAGGGCAATGAAACTGAAATACTCGATCCCGGTGTGCCAGACCCGTTCGTAAGCGTGGAGGCCGAACAAGTAGTAAGCCAGCGTCAAGCCGGCAAACGCATAAGCGACCTTCGGATAATGGCGGTGCCACCAGTGGGGTAGGAACAGCGGCGCCAGCGCGATCATCCCGAGCAGACCGACAAACGGAAGGATCATCCAGGGATTCGGACTCATGACCGCGTGTTCCATCGGCACAGGCTAAGGAGACTGCATGGCGGGTCAATAGAAACCGAGTTTCGAATTCAGAACGCTTGTTCTCGGAACAGTTGATGCTAAACTGACCCCGTGACCGTAGCATCGGATAGCGTTCGCAAGCCCTTGAGGATGGTAAGTTGTGGGGGATGCGGCGCCAAAGTCTTCATCCCGGGCGATCTACCGCCCCTCACGACTACGCCGTGCACCCGCTGCGGCCATCCCCTGATGGTGCCGATGCGATTGCGGCAGTTCGAGTTGCGTGATGCCATCGCCTCCGGGGGCATGGGTACGGTGTTCCGTGCTTTTGATTTGACCCTCGAGCGCGAAGTCGCCGTGAAGTTGATGAAGGAGGAACTCCTGAACGACACCAAGGCGCTTGAGAGTTTTGCCCGGGAGGCCCGTGCGGCCGCTGCCTTGAATCACACGAATATCATCCACATTTACACCTTCGAGGAACACGAACACCAACGTTTCCTGGTCATGGAACTGGCGGATCGCGGCAGCTTGGATGATCGCATTGAACGGGATGGCCGGTTGCCCGAGCTTCAGATCCTCGATATTGGCATCAAGGTGGCGTCCGCCCTCGACACCGCCCTGAAACACGGGTTGCTGCATCGCGATATCAAGCCCGGCAACATTCTCTTCAACGCCGAAGGGGAACCGAAGCTGGTCGATTTTGGCCTGGCGCGCAGCACCGAATCCGAATCCGACCACGACACGGCGGTGTGGGGAACGCCGTACTACATCGCGCCCGAGAAGATACGCCGCGAGAAGGAAGATTTTTTGTCGGACATGTACAGTCTGGCGGGAACCATCTATCACGGGCTGACCGGTCATGTTCCCTTTGAGGCGCCCACGGTCGAGGAGGTGATCGCCGCGCATGTGGACAGCCCGGTGACCCCACCGAACCATGTGGTCACGGAGGTCAGTCAGCCCACGAGCGACGCGATCCTGATTGCGCTGGCCAAGGATCCGACGCAACGCTATCAGACCTACGACGATTTCATCATGGCCATGACCGCCGCACGCAGCCAACTGCTGGTCAATCAATTTCGCGGTCGAGGCGGCGGCACCAATGTTTTGGGCTGGCTGCGACGTTGACCGGCACTTCAGGCGCGCGGGTGCGCCTGGTCGTAGGCGCGTTTCAGTCGTTCGGTGCTCACGTGGGTGTAGACTTGGGTGGTCACCAGGTGGGCGTGGCCCAGCAACTCCTGCACGCTTCGCAGATCCGCCCCGGCGTCGAGCAGATGGGTGGCGTAGCTGTGCCTCAGCTTGTGGGGTGTCAGGTGCGGATCCAGTCCGGCCAGTGCCAGGTAGCGTTTGAGTCGCGCCTGGATGACTCGCGGCGAAAGGCGCCTGGCCTGACCGCGGGCCGCTTGAAACACGGGGTCGCCCGGTCCGGGAAAGGTCGGGAGTTGGTTCCAATAAGCCTGGATGGCGGTGAGCGCGGGTTGGCCGATCGGCGCCAGCCTTTCCTTGCGGCCTTTGCCGCGCACCCGGACGACCTGCTCCCGGGAGTTGAGGTCTTCAACCTTGAGCGCACTGAGTTCACTGATTCTCAGCCCGCAGGAATAGATGGTTTCGAGAATGGCTTGGTCGCGCCGGTAGGGCAGTTCATCCACCGGCTTTGAGCTGCCCCGGCGCTTGCTGGCGAGCGCCAGCAAGGGTGCGTTCAGGAGCTCGACCATTTGCTCTCGGGTCAGGAACTTGGGCAGGCGTTGCTCCCGCTTCGGCAGTGCGAGATTGCGGATGGGCGAGGTGGCGAGTTTTCCGCGACGCACCAGGAATCGGTAAAAGGTGCGAAGAGCGGAGAAGCGAAGCTGGATGGCGGCACGGCCAAGCCGATGACGTCCGAGGTGGCGAAGGTACTGGCGGAAATCATTGCGCTCGAGTTTGGTCCATGCGGGCTGGGCCTGACGCTCCTCCCGGTGCCACTGGACGAACTCCTCGAGGGCGTGACGGTAATTGCGGCGCGTATAGGGCGAGGCAGCCCGGTCGGTGGCCAGGTGCGTTTCGAACTCGTTCAACCAGGGATCCCGGTTTTTCGCCGGCGCAGGATGGGCGGCCGCAGGCATGTCCGGCATTCGTGGACCGATGGTTCTAGGCTTTGGGATCCGGAGCGTCGTCGCGGTCTGGAAACTCGAAGCCGACCTTGCCGCGATCATCGAGAACCAACCAGGCGGTGAAGGGGCGGCCACGTTTCGAAATGAAGTTGCTCAGAAGATCGCTGCGACCGTCTTGGATCAGCTTGCCGAGTTCTTCGGCGCTGAGGGCGCGCTGGAGGATTGATCGGCCCACCCGGAACTTGCAGGGCTTGGTGTCGGACTGGGATTTCTCACAGAGATAGTCCTTTTCGGCGGCAAACACGCGGCCACCGCAGCGCGGGCAGGTCGCGACCGGTTGCAGGCCGGTGAAATCAAGCTTGGGCGCCGGTTCCGACGGGGTCTTTTCCTTGGCCCGGGAACCGCCGGCGCGCGGTCGGCGCGCCTCGAATTCGAAGCCAACCTTGCCGTCGGCGTCCAGTACCAGGAAAGCCTTGAAAGGCCGGCCGCGCTTCGAGATGAACTTGTCGAGCAGATCGGTCTTGCGCGTCGCGAGCAGCTTGGTCATTTGCGGCCGCTCGAGCGGTTGTTGGAGGATGATGCGGCCGCACCGGAAGTCGCAAGCGTTCTTCCCGCCGGCGGCCTGCTCGCAGAGGTAGCTCTTGCCGGTTTCGAAGACGCGGTGGTTGCACTTCGGGCAGTTCCCCAGCGGGTCGGGATGGACCGGGGTGTCGTTCTTCTCCGCCTCGCCGCCTTCGCCACCGTTCCGTTCGAAATCGAACTCGGCTTTGAACTCGTTCGTGAGCAGGATTGCGGCGCTAAACGGACGTCCGGCCTTGCTTCGGAAACCGGTGAGCGGGCCGACCCGCTGGCTGCGGATCAGCGTCTCGATTTCGTGGATCTCGAATTGCCGGCCGGCGACGATCTTCCACAGCGCGAAGTCGCACTGAGTATTGGCGCACTGGAATTTTTTGTAGGTTTCGCGGATCTCGCCGCCGCACTTGGGGCAGGGAGTCTGCAGCGTGCCGAATTCGCCGGGGATGGTGTCGTGTTCGTGTTCCTTGGCCTTCCGGACAATGGCCTCGGTCATGGCCGCAATCTCCCGCATGAAGGCGGCACGGGCGAGTTGACCGCGCTCGATTTGCTTGAGTTTGAACTCCCAGTTGCCGGTGAGTTCGGGCGCGGTCAGTTCCGGAATGCCGAGGCCGCGGAGCAGGGCCATGAGCGAAAACGCCTTGGCGGTGGGCTGCAGTTCCTTGCCCGCGCGCAGCAGGTATTTTTCGTGGAGTAATCCCTCGATAATGGCTGCCCGCGTGGCGGGTGTTCCCAGGCC
Organism: Verrucomicrobiota bacterium; assembly: GCA_023383055.1. Classification (GTDB taxonomy): domain Bacteria; phylum Verrucomicrobiota; class Verrucomicrobiia; order Limisphaerales; family JAHDYP01; genus JAHDYP01. The sequence goes on from JAHDYP010000006.1 coordinate 34,530, forward strand.
CTTCTCGCTCATCGCCGCGCGCAGTTCCTCGTCTTCGACCAGTTTGCCGGCGCCTTCCATGGCGCCGAGCAGGGTGGCTTCGGTGAACCGGGCGGGCGGTTTGGTCTGGTTGGCCACGACTTCCACCGCGGTGGTGCTGACGGTTTCCCCGGTCTGGACCGGCACCAGGTTCGGCGATTCGACGCCGGCCGCTTCCCGACCGTAAACGCTCAGCCAGCCGGGCTGGGTCAGGACCTTGCCTTCGGTCTTGAACGGTTCGCCTTCCACGCGCGTGATGCGAGTGGTCAGCAGAAACTCCGCCGCCGGGAAGAAGACCGCCAGGAACCGGCGGGTGATCATGTCATAGAGCTTGTCCTCGTCGGCGTGCAGGTGCTTGGGCGGATCGGGGGTCGGGATGATGGCGAAGTGATCCGAGACTTTGGCGTTGTTGAAAATGCGTTTGTTGGGTTTGAGCCAGTCCTGCCGCAGGATCTCCTGGGCGAACACGCCGTAAGGGACCTCCTTCAGCGCCTCGAGCGCCTGCCGGGCGCTCGCGACGTAATCCTCGGGCAACGCCCGGGAGTCGGTGCGCGGGTAGGTGATGGCCTTGTGACGCTCGTACAGGGCCTGAGCCAACTGCAGCGTGCGATGCGCCGAGAAACCGAACCGGTTGTTCGCCTCCCGCTGAAGGCTGGTCAGATCATAGAGCAAGGGCGAAAGCTGCGTGCTCGGCTTGCTCTCCTCGGTGACGATGCCGGGCTTGCCCAGGCAGCGGTCCCGCAGGCTATCCGCCTTCTCCCGGTTCCAGATCCGCTCGGGTTTGAGTTCGGAATCGCCGTTCTTTTCGCGTGCGAACGATTCATCGAACCAGCGCCCCGGGTATTCGCCGGCGGCGGCGGCGAACGTTCCGTGCACCTCGAAGTATCCGCGCGGCACGAAGGCCTTGATCCGTTCCTCGCGCTCAACCACGATCGCCAACGTGGGCGTCTGCACCCGGCCCACGGTGGTAAGATGGAAACCGCCGGTCTTGGAATTGAAAGCCGTCATGGCCCGGGTGCCATTGATCCCCACCAGCCAGTCGGCCTCGGAACGGCAGGTGGCGGCGTCGGCCAGCGGTCGAAGCGCCGCGTCCTCGCGCTGGTGGGCGAACCCATCCCGAATCGCCGCGGGGGTCATGGACTGGAGCCAGAGCCGGAGCATGGGTTTCTCGACGTTCAGGTATTTGACCAGATTCCGGAAGATCAGTTCCCCTTCGCGGCCGGCGTCGCAAGCGTTGATGACCGAGGTCACGTCCTTGCGGCGGACCAGCTTCGCGAGCACTTTCAACTTGCCCGTCGTGCGTTCAATCGGCTGCAGATCGAAATGGGGCGGAATGATCGGAAGATGCGCGAAGGTCCACTTGCCGCGCTTGACCTCGTACTGCTCCGGCACCGCCAGCTCGAGCAAATGCCCGACCGCCGACGAGAGGACATACTGGTCGCTTTCGTAGTATTCCTCATGCCTTTTGAAGCCGCCCAGGGCGCGGGCAATATCGCCCGCGACCGACGGTTTCTCCGCGATGATCAACGCTTTGCCCATCAAAACAAGGGGTAGCGTTTACCAAGGGCAATAGAAGCCACGCAAGTGTTCTTTTTTGCGGCACTCCGCCCGGGAGGGCCAAATCCGGTTCGTTTTGACCCATTACCGGGGCCTTTTCGCGGGTGCGCCCGGTGGATTAGCGCCTGACAAAACCCGCGGCGCAGGGTAAGGATTGGCTCATGCGACCCCGCCTCTCCAGGACGTTGCCGGCCTCCCTTTACCTGATCGTCTTTCTGGTGACGATGTGGTTCACGACCGAACCCGTGGCCCAGACGCTGTTGAATGTCGATTTCGGAGGCGACGAGACCCGGGCCAAGACCGGGTTGGCGGCGACCGGACTGCGCACGAACGATTACTGGAACGTTTACAGCCATTACCAGCCGCGCTACCTGCCCGGCATGGCGCCGGCGCCCGATGGACGGCTCACCGAGCTCAAGTGGGCGGACGGTACAAAGTCGGGGATTTCGGTATCGGTGACGAACGCGCCCGGGGTGTGGGGCAACGCGACCGGCGATCCCATGCTGGACAGCTACATGTTTGCCCCCAACGGCTCGAACCTGGTGGTGGCCGTGCGGGGTCTGCCGACGGGCCGCTACCAGTTGTTTGTTTATGGCTGGGCCACGGCAGATGCCGGTCCGGAGCAACTCCCGATGTTCTCGGTGCGCTCCGGCACTAACGTGTTGGGTCCTGTCGCCATGACCCGCGAGCAGCCTGAAGGAGCCGGCTGGCGGGTGCGCGCGCCGTATGCGGTCTATCGCGATCTGCCGGTGGAAAGCGAGTCGGGAATCACCATTGAAGTGCTGCCCGGGTCCGGAGGGGTGGCGGTTCTGAACGGCTTGCAGGTGCTCTCGCGGGGCACACACGCCCCAAGGGTGTTCCGGGAACCGCCAGGCGTTGGGTCCCCGGCCACCAATCTCTGGATTCGGGGCATCCACTATCAGGGAACCCTGGAAACGGAAGGCGCCCGGTTCAAGGTGTCGGTCGACGCCGAATCGTCCGCGACGAACGAAGTCAGCGCCGTCTTGTTGGACGGCCATCTGGCCGTGGTGAACCCGCAGCTGCCGGCAGGGTGGCGGATGGTGAAGCAGGGACGGCGGATCTTGCTGCTCGCGACCCGGCCAGGCCGGACTGCCATCACCTTCGAAGCGGTGGTTCGGAGCGAGCGTGAGGAACCCTGGAACGTCGTTCGATTCGGCGGACCCTCCGCGGCGGTGGCCACCGTCGAAATCGAGATCCCCGATCGTGAAGTCGAGGTTCAACTGCTCAGCGGCGTGGCGCGGGAGGGACAGGAAGGCGATGGAGCCGTGTTGCGGGGAGTTCTGGGTGGAGACCGGCAATTGGCGATCCGATGGCAGGGCAAGACCGCCGAGGCCGAGCGGGAGGCATTGCTGACGGTGGACTCGAGGTTCAGACTCGAACTGACCCCGGCGAGCATCCGCTACACCTCGACCTTCGCCTATGAGATCCTGCAGGCGCGGCTCGCCGAAGTGCGGGTGGCGCTGCCCGCCGCGCACACCTTGACACGCTTGACCGGCGAACAGGTGAAGGATTGGCGGCTCGTGCCCGGGGAGAACGGATCGGAGTTGGTGGTGGAGTTTCTGCGGCCCATCGAGGGTTCGGCTCAAATCGAAATGGTATCCGAGCAGGCACCGGTGGCATTGCCGGGAACCGTCGAGTTGCGTCTGCCCCAGCCCCTGGCCGTCCAGCGCGAGGCGGGCGTGCTCAGCCTGCACTCGGAGGATTTGCTGGTCCGGCTCGAGCGAACCGACACGTTGCGCCAGGTCAACGCGACGGGGAACGAGTTCGCCTCGTTCCGTTTCGCCCGCCGGCCGGCCGGACTGGCCGTGCATCTGGCTTCGGTCGAACCCCAGTTGGCTGTGAACAGTCGGGTTCGGTTCGGGCTGGAAGAAGCGCGGGCGGTGGTCGACCACGACCTGACGCTCGAAGTGACCCGGGCCGGCATCTACGGGCTCGACTTGATGCCGGAACCCGGTTTTCTGGTGACGGACGTGCGGGCCGAGGGGCTGGAAGACTGGCAATCGAGTGGGGGACCTTTGCGCCTTCGCTTCGCCCGGCGTGTGCTCGGCCAGTGCCAGGTCAAGGTGCGGCTCGAACGTTCATTGAGTCAGATGCCGCCGGAAGTGGGGCTGGCCCCGTTGCGAGTGGCGGGCGCAACCCGCGAGACCGCGTTCATCGGCGCCGGTTCCATCCCCGGGTTGCAGCTCAAGACGATCTCGGCGGATGGCGCGCGGGAGATCCCGGTGAACGCGTTGCCGGACCGGGGCGATGAGCTGCTGGCGTTCCGCGCGGAAACCGGAGACTGGCGGGTGGTGCTGGGCGTGGAGCGTCAGGCGCCGCGCGTGGTGGCCGAGGTGTTCAACCTGATCACGATCGGCGACGGTCTGGTGGGTGGCAGTGCGACCCTCCGCTTCGGCATTGTGAACCAGGGCGTGCAACAGTTCCGGGTCCGGCTGCCGGCGCACTGGCGCAACCTCGAGTTCACCGGGCCGAACATCCGGAGAAAAGACCGGGTGGACGACGTATGGACCATCGCCTTGCAGGACAAGGCGTGGGGTGGTTACACCCTGGTCATCACTTACGATCATGCCTTCGATCCGCACCGCGCCACGCTCGACGCCGCCGGCGTCCATCCGCTCGAGGTCGAACGGGAGACCGGGACGGTGGCGATCACGCGCGCGGCGAATCTGGCGATCGAGCCGGGCCCGATTGTGGAGCCGCTGCGCCAGGTGGACCCGACCGAGCTGGCGGTGGTCGATCGGTCGATGATTTCGCGGCCGGTCTTGCTGGCCTACCGCTATGAAGGCGGGGATTACGCGCTGGCACTCGAGTTGACGCGACACGAGGAGTCGTCCGTGCTGGATGCCGTGGCGGATCGCGCGGAATTCACCAGCGTCCTGACCCTCAGCGGCGAAGTCCTCACTCAGGCCGGGTTCATGGTCAAGAACAACGAACGGCCGCACCAACGGGTCCGTCTGCCCGCTGGCGCCACGCTTTGGGGAGTGGCCGTGAACGGCGAACCGGTGCGGGCGGATCGCGATGGAGATTGGGTGGTGATCGCGTTGCCGCGGGGCGGGAATCGAGGCGAGACCTTCGCCATCGAGATCAAGTACGCCCAGCAAATGGGCGCGCTTGGAAGCCTCCTTCCAAAACGGCTCACCCTCGTCGCCCCAAGAACCGATGTCCCCGGCACCTACGCCGAATGGGTGCTCTATGTGCCCGCCTCGCGACAGGTCTCCGGTTTCGGCGGGACGATGGCGGTGGCGGGAGGCACGACCTACAGCGGTCGGGACGGCTGGGAACGATGCTGCGCCTTCTATGCCGAGCTCTGGCATGCGTACGGCGCCCGGCTGATCGTGGCCGGCTGCGTCGCCGGGTTTGTGCTCGCCGTGATTCTCTACGGGCGAAAGAACGGGTTCGGCGGCGTGCTCAGCGTCATCGTGGTGTTCGGGATTCTGACCGTGCTTGCGGGGATGTTGCTGCCGGCGCTGTCCAAGGCGAAATCCAAGGCCCAGCGGATCAGTTCGGTCAACAACCTCAAGCAGATCGGGTTGTCGGCGACGATCTTTGCCGCCGACAACCAGGGGCGCATGCCGGCCAGCTTCGAGGAGATGATGAACGAGTTGTCGACAGAGAAGATTTTGATCGATCCCCAAACCGGTCAACGTTACACCTACGTCGGAGCGGGCAAGTCCAAGGACGATCCCCACGCCATCATCGCTTACTCGCCGGAACGGCCCGGCGGCGGCCGCGAGGTCGTGTTCGCCGATGGCAGCGTTCAGCAACTCAACGCAGCGTCATTCGCCGAGGCCCTGGCGAAAGATCAAGGCGGGGCGGCGAACCTCCAGGCGCAGACGATGCTCCAGCGCTACGGTGCCCAGCCGGCGCGCCCGGCTCCGGCTCAAGCCGCGCCGCCGCCGATGGCAGCCACGCCCCAGGTCGCACCCGAGGCCGCGACTCCGACCATGTCCCCGACAGCCGCCCCGACTCCCATCGCTGCCGGGGTCAAATCCCTGCAATTCGACCTCCCTCGCGCCGGGCGGGCCTACACGTTCACCCGCCTGTTGAGTGTCGAGGACGAGCCGCCCACGATTTCGGTGCGGATCATGTCCGCCCGGTTCTTCGTGTTCGCGCGGGCGGTTCTGCAATTGAGCGTTTTTGTGGCGGGCCTGATCTGGATGATGCTGGCGTGGCGGCGGGCGGAGGCGAAGCCCGCCCGGATTGCGGCGGGGGCGGGGTTGGTGTTGCTGGCAACCGTGGACGTGCTGATCGCGTGGCGGGTGTTGCACCTGGCGCTGATTGTGGCGGTGCCGGGACTCCTGGCGGTGATCGGCGCCTGGATCTTCTGGCGGTGGCGCGCGGCTTCCGGTGGTGACGATGCGCCGACCGCGCCGTCAGGTATTCCACCCCAGATGGCGCTCGGGTTGGTGCTGGGCCTGGCGCAGTGGGGCGCCGCCGGCTCGATGGGGGCGGCCGAGGCCGAGACGAATCGGGTCTCCATCGTCAGCGCCGAGTTGAGCGGCACAACCCGCGAGCGGGCGGCGGAGTTGCAGGCCACCTTCACCCTGGTCTCCGTCGTCACCAACCAGTCGGTGACACTCTTCGGGGACGAGGTCGCGTTGGGCGGCTTCGAGGTGATCGAAGGTGAAGCTCAAGCGTGGCGCGAGGGGGCGGTGCTCGGAGTTCGGCTCGGCCAGGCGGGAACGACCCGGATCCGCCTCGGTCTGCTGGTGAAGATCACGGATGACGCCGGCCGGCGACAACTTGATTTTGCGCTGCCTCCCGTGTTGGGCGGGCGGCTGAACCTGCCCGTGCTCGAGGAGGACGCCGATGTCGAATTCCCGGGGGCGCATTGGATGAGCCGTCGTGCTTCGAATGGCGCGACTCTGATCGAGTCGGTGTTTGGCGGCTCGGACCGATTGACGGTCACCTGGACGCCGAAGCGGAAGCGGGCGGCCGATCTGGCCGCGACCGTTCATGCGCATCAAACCGCCGTCGTCACCCTCGGGGCCGGAACCGTGAACCTGCGGTCGGCGATCGAGTGGCGGCTTACCCAGGGCGAACTCCAACAGGTCCAGGTGCGCCTGCCGGAAGGCCATCGCCTGCTCCGGATCAGCGGCCCTCACTTGCGCCGTTGGGACCTGGTCGGGAGCGACGGTTCCACGCTGGCGATCGATCTGGTTCGGCCCGTCTCGCCCATGCTCCGACTGGTCATCGAGAGTGAACAGGCGCTCGACCAGTTGCCGGCCGAGGTGCCGCTCAGGTTGCCCGAAGTGCTTGACGCGATGCGCCAGACGGGGCTGGTCGCGGTGCGCGCGACCGATGACGTGGGGTTGACGGTGCAGCGCGCGCAGGGTCTCGAGCGGATCGACGGCGCCGATTTTGTCCGGGCGAGCGATGACCCGGGGCTGACCGTGCTCAGTGCCTGGCGCTATTTGCGGCCCGGATTCGAGCTGCAAGTGAAAGCCGAGATGCTGCAACCGCGGATCGAGACCAGCCAACACCAGCGGTTCACCGTCGGGACTGACCACGTCGAGCTCGACACCGAACTGGATTACACCATCCGCCAGTTGGGAGTGTTCGCCCTGCGGCTGGCGTTGCCCGCGGAAGGGCGCCTGGAAGCCGTCCGTTGCGCCGCCATGCAGGCTTGGTCCGAGCGGATCGAAGGCCACCAGCGCGTGCTCGAGCTCACCTTGAAGGAGCGCGTTCTGGGCAGCCTGCGCGTCGAGGTGCGGCTCCACCACAGTCTCAGCAACCTGCCGGCCTTGTTCCCGCTCGCGGGCATTCATCCCCTGGGGGTCGGCAAACAGGGCGGACATGTCACGGTGGCCGCCGCTCCGGGAGTGGGGCTCAAAACCGCGAGTCTCGAGGGGGTCGTCGAAGTGCCGGCTTCGACCGTGCCCGGGCTCGAGGCCGGGGCCGCCGGGGTGCTGGCCTTTAAACAGCTCGCCGCCGAGGATCACTCCGGGGCGCCCTGGCGGAGTGAGCTCGCCACCGAACAGATGGAGTCCTGGCTGCGCGCCGAGACGTTGGCGTTTGTGAGCGTGGGCGAAACGCTGATCACGGGCCACACCGTGATCCGCTACGATGTTCAGAATGCGCCGACGCGTGAGTTCCGGTTCCAGACGCCGGCGGCCTGGCGCAATGTCGAGATGGTAGGCGCGGGGGTGCGCCGGCGGGACCGGGTCGACGGCGAATGGCGGATCGAGCTGCAGAACAAGGTGCTGGGTGAATACCGGTTGACCGTGGCATGGGAGCTGGATCGCGTGGCGGGCGAGGATCTGATCCTGGCCGGAACGGAGGCTTTGGGCGTCGAACGCGAGACGGGCGCCGTGGCGTTGCTGGCGCCGACCCATCTGCAGTTGACTCCGGTCGAGACGTCGAGCCAATTGCTGCGCATCGAGGCCCGCGAACTGCCGGAGTGGGCACTGGCCGCGGCGGGGGGCAGCCCGGTCTTGAGTTATCGCTCGCTCCAGGCAGGCTGGCAACTGCGGCTGGGCGTCAAACGATTCGAGGATGCCGCCGTGCTGCAGGGGCTCGTCGACCAGGTCAGGCTCCGTACGGTCGTGGCCGATGACGGCCAGCAAATGACCCAGCTCGAAGCCACCATCCGCAACAGCGGCCGGCAAAGCCTCGAGCTCACCCTCCCGCCCAATGCCCGCATCTGGTCCGCCTTCGCCGATGGACAACCGGTCCGGCCGGCCCGGCGCAACGGGCGTCTGCTCCTGCCGCTCGAGCGATCCAGCTCCGAGGACTCGCCGATTCCGGTCGAGATCACCTACGTGGGCACCATGCAATTCCCTCGCGGCTCGGGTCGCTTCGAGCTGATCTCGCCGAAACTCGACCTCCCGCTGAAGGACGCCCGGTGGGAATTGTTCCTGCCGCCTGACTATCTCTATTCCCGATTCGGCGGGACGATGACCTACGAGAGCGCGGAGCTGGTCCCCATCACGCAGGACTTTACCATGGCCGAATACCAGCGCCAGGAACTGTCGAGACAGGACAGCTTCGAGGCGCGCGCGGCGGACTTCCTGCAGCGGGTGCGTCGCGAGATGGCTACCGGTCGGTTCGACAATACGACGCAATTGCGCGAGTACCGCCAGGCGCCGATCCGCGATCAGCAGGCGGTCGAGGAACTCGAACAACTCGAGCTCTATGCCAACCGCGCGCAGGGTCAGCAGTTGATCGATGCCCAGGCCGCTTACGCCGCTTCGAACGCGGCACGGTTCGGCCTCGACACCGAAACGGCCGCCGGTCAGAAATCCAAGGCCACCGCCGAATACGATGCCCGGATGGCCGAACAACAGGTGGCCCAGTTGTTCAAAGCCCAGTTGGTCGCCGAGAACCGGGTCGCCCCGCTGCGCGCCAACCTCCCCACGCGTGGTCTCCGCTATTCCTTCATCCAGGCACTGCAAACCGAGACCGACCGGCCGCTGACCATCCGGATGCGCGCCAGCAACGACACGTGTACCGGCTGGTTTACCCGGCTCGTCCAATTCGGGTTGGGTTTCCTCGTCCTGTGGATCGGCGCGGCCCTGGCCCTGCGCCTCCGCCCGACCCGGAGCTAGACTCCACTGGTTACCGCGCGTGTGGACCCCAATCCCAAATCACCCCCACAGACGATGGCTCGTGGGTGATTACGCGTTTGGCAGTCAGATCCAGGAGTGGATCGATGGCGGGTATCCTCTGTTGCGTTTGGGTCCTTGGGATGGCCAGATGCGCGGGCATGGCGACAGTGAATGGAGTGTTAAGGAATTGCTCGGATGGTGGCGGGTGGAGAAGGCCGGGGGAGCCGAGGCTTGGGGCAGAGATCTTTGAGGTGTTGATTTCACCTGGCAGCGAGAACGGTCCCCCCAAAGCTGGAGATCTTTGAGGATGGGGTGCCCAGTGAGCTCGAAGTCATTGATGTTGTTTTGAGCGGGACGGGGCGAATGAGATTCGTGTGCAAAGGTGGTGATGACGATGACTCGGCTCCTGCCGACGCGACGCTGTCCTTGGACGGACGGTCTTTGTGGATGCGGCTTTTCCGGCAGGTGGATCACCCTTGGTGCCTCAGGCTGGACAAAGTACAATGAGCAGGATGGCGAACCAGTCGTGTCACCCAACGCCGGTTGAGCGCGTTCGCAAATGCGGTTGTCATTGGCCCGGTGTGGGTGCACTTTCGCGTTCGGTGAAGCAGAGCGTTGCCAGTTGGATGCTGCGGGGGTAGGGTGGTCGCATGAGCCTTCAGGAAATCCATGCCGAAGTTCAGGCGCTGCCGGCCGACGAGCGCAGGCGGTTGGCCGCCTTTCTCGTCTCCTTGAGGCACAAGGACTTCACGGATTACCGTGCGCAGATGGCGGCGAAGATTGATGATGTTTCGCCAGAAAGCTGGATTACGCTGGAGGAGATGGATGAGCGGCTGAGCTCCTGAGCGATGCATTACCGGTTATTGGTTTCTATCGAGGTGATCGAGTTCATCGAGCGTCTCCCGGGGAAGACCCGAGCGGCCCTGCGGCGAGCAATTCACACAATCGGGCGGGATCCGTTGGGGCGGTCCGACGCGTTGGATTGCGATGCGATCGGACGACGGACGCAGATTACCGTGGTGGGCGACTACGCCTGATGTATTGGGTGGACGAGGCGGACCAGCATATCAAGATTCTCGACATTCATGCTTCCGATCGTTGACTCACCGAACCAGGCACTCGAGCCAACCGAGATCTGCGTACCCGTTTTGGGTGTGGCTGCGCTGATATCTCCTGTGGTATCAGATCCCAAACGCCGACCGGATTACCCTGCCTGTGCGAGATGGCTTCAGCGTGACCCGCGTTTGCGGGTTGTCTTCTTTCCGAGTCCCGATAAGCTGCGAACCCGCGGTCCGGAATGGACTGTGCGTGAACCGGGTGATGAATTGCGGAGCAAGTGCCATGAGAGCATTCCAGATCATTTTCAACCCCACCAGTGCGGCCGAGCTGTCGCGGATGCCGAAGGAGCTTCAACTGGAGATCCTTGGGCAGTTCCGCGGACTTCCCCAGGAGGTGTTGAAACGGGACATGGGACGTTTCGGCAAACTCGAGCGTCGTGGTCGTATCCTGCATCGATTTCGCCTCGGCGATTACCGGATCTATTTCGAAAGGCATGAGCTTGGCGTGGTGGTCCACCGCATCCTCAGCCGGAACTCGCTGAAGGATTTCCTGTTCCGATCGAGCCTGCCCATTGGAGAAGACGAAGCGCTCCAGGAAAACCCCAAATTCTGGGAGTTGATCGAGGCGGCGCGGAGCGCCGCGCCTTGAGCCGGTGCGGTGTCTCCCGAATGGCGGCGCAAGCCATTCGCGAGAGACCACGCTAACTTTCCTCGCCCAGTTCCACGTTCCAGTAGGCCAGGTCCAGGAAGTGTTTCCAGCTGTCGTGGTAGTGCAGCCCGAGGTTGATCTGCACGAAGGGCCGCCATTTCGGGCGCTTGGGTCTCCGGACCAGGCGCATGCCGGCTTCGTGCGGGGTCCGGTTTGCCTTGTGCGTGTTACATTCGATGCAGGAACAGACGATATTCTCCCAGGTGGTGGGTCCGCCCTGATCCCGCGGAATCACATGATCCAGGTTCAGATCCCGGCGGTCGAACACCCGGCCGCAGTATTGGCAAGTGTCCTTGTCACGCTCGAAAATGTTGTGGCGCGTGAACTTGACCTCCTTCTTCGGCAGTCGATCGAAGATCATCAGCAGGATCACCCGCGGCACCCGCAGTCGGAACGACACGGTCCGGATGCTTTCCGGATGGGGTTGTTGCTGTGAGAAATCCTTCCACTCCCCGAAGCTGTAGGTCTGAAACGATCCATCGGCGGCGCTCAGCACCGCCTGGGCGTGCCCATCAAACAACAGAGTGAGCGCTCTCTTGGCGGTGCAGACATTGACTGCCTGCCAGAGACGGTTGAGCACCAGCACCTGTTGGTTCAAGAATGAGCCCATGGAACCGTTCGGCGGCGAAGCTAGCACAGGCCCGCAAAAGGTGTCAACGCACCCTCCGCTCATCATCCGTTGCTTTCCCGCCCCGACCAACGCTATGATCTCCGAACCATGAAGCAACGGTTAGTCGCACTTGCGGTGGTCCTGTTTTCCCTCGGCGCGGCGCTCCAGGCCGCCGGACCCGAAGAGGAGTACGTACAGATCTTCAATCAAATCCAGGAAGCCGACCGGCTCGCTCAGAATCAGCGGCCGGATCAGGCGCGCGCCGCCTATCTCGAGGCCCAGACCAACCTGGGCAACCTCAGCCGCCAATACCCCGATTGGAACCCGAACATCGTCCGGTTCCGGCTCGGTTACATCGCGCGCAAACTCGCCGCGATCTCGTCGGACCCGCCCGCCGCGCCCGCGCCCGCGCCCGCCCCAAGACCGGAACCGGCCCCTGCCGTTCCGGAAGCCGCGTCGGACCTGCAGGCTGAGCAGACCCGGGAACGCGTGCGGCAACTCGAACGCGAGAAGAACGAACTGAGCGCCCGTCTGCGCGAAGCGCTGGCTGCTCGTCCGGCAGCGGTTGATCCCCAGGAACTGGCTGCCGCGGAGGCCCGGATTCTGGCGCAGCAGAAGGAGATCGAGTTGCTCAAGGTGAGCCTCGAGAAATCAGGGTCGGATGAGACGCGCACACCCGATCCGGCCCTGGAAGCCACGCGGCAGGCCCTGGCCGATGCGCAGCAGCAGCTGGCCCGGCAAACCGAACAGATCGCCACGCTCACGCTCGAACGTTCGGCATTGCAGCAGCGCCTGCTCGCCCTGGTGGCCGCGCCTGCAAACCAGCCCGATCCGGCTCCGGCGACCGCCACGCCGGCGCCCGGCGGAGCGGCCGAGGCTGACTTGCTCAAGCAACAACTGCGGTCCGTGCAGCAGCAGTTGGCGGAGGAACAGGCTCGCAACCAGGTTTTGGTCGCCGAACGGCAGGTGATCGAAAAGCGGCTCACGGAGCTGCCGGCTCGCTCGGCCGAGTCCGAATTGGCCAACCGCATCCAGAACCTCGAAAAGGAGCTCGAGATCGCCCGCCAATCCACTCGCACGGACGCCGCCACCATTTCCGCGCTGCAGACCGCCCTGACTTCGGCAAACCAACAGATCAACGCCCTGCAGCAGCAGGTCCGCACTCTGCAGCCCCAGTCCAGCCAGGCTCGCCTCGAGGCGATGCTCGCCCCGGAAGCCCGCCCGTCGCCGGCCGTGGTCGCGGCGGGCGAGACCTCCCCGGCCAGCCCGGACCCGGCTGGTGGGCAATGGGGTGAAATGCAGGCGCGCCTGGCTGTGCTGGAGGCGCGGCGAGTGCCCTATTCGCCCGAGGAACTGGCGCTCTTCAGTGTGCCCGAAATCAGCACCGCCACCAATCAGCTGGCCAGGGCCAACCCCGGGCTGTCGCGCGACACCGCGCTCTTGATCGCCGAGGCTGAGAAAGATCTGCGCGCCGGCCGGTTCTCCGAAGCTGAGCAGAAGTATCAGCAGGCACTTGCCACCGACCGGAACAACGTGGTGCTTCTATCCAGCCTGGCTTCGGCCCAGGTCGAGCAAGGCGACCCCGCGCAGGCCGAACAGACGATCGGTCAGGCCCTGGCCGGCGATCCCAACGATGCTTTCAGCCTGTTTGTCCTTGGCCGGGTGCGCTATGAGCAGGGGCGGGTGGACGAAGCCATGACCGCGCTGAGTCGTTCGGCCCATCTCGATGGCAGTCGCGCGGAGACATTCAACCTGCTTGGCATTGCGCTTGGCCGGCTTGGCCTGCGTGAGCCGGCCGAGACCGCTTTGCGGCGAGCCGTGCAAATCGCGCCCGGTTACGCCAGCGCGCACCATAACCTGGCCGTGATTTACTCCTCCCAGTCACCTCCATCCATGGGGTTGGCGCGGTGGCATTACGAGAAGGCTGTTGCCGCCGGGCACCGACCCGATCCGGCACTCGAGGCGCGGCTCAAGGGTGCGGTCAGCCCCTGAACGGATCCGCGATAAGCATCGTTTTGGCGTCGCATGCTCAAACAGATCCAGCATGAAATCACGGTTCGCACGGAAGGCCGCGGCTTTTATCCGATCACTGATTCGATTCAGGATCGGGTCCAACGCAGTGGCATGGTGCAGGGCCTGGCCGTGCTTCATCTCCTGCACACCTCCGCCTCGTTGTTGATCCAGGAAAATGCCGATCCCGATGTCCGGGTTGATCTGGACCGGTTTTTCGAATGCCTTGTTCCCGATGGCGATCCGCGCTTTGTCCACACGGCCGAAGGCGCGGACGACATGCCGGCCCATGTCCGCACCGCGTTGACCGCGGTCAACCTCTCGATCCCCTTCACCCGCGGGAGGCTGGCCCGGGGCACCTGGCAGGGCATTTACCTCTGGGAACACCGGATTCAGCCTCACCGGCGTCAACTGCTGGTTCACCTGCTGGGTGAATGAGCGGCGGTGGGCGGCGTTGGCGAGAACATCCGATAGCTGAAATCCTCGGCGCGCAGGTCCAGCCCGTACACCGTGAAATGGAAATAGCCGGCGATTTGCTCGAAAGGGGGCAGCAGGGTGAAATCGGCCCAGGCCTTCAGCCCACCGCTCTTTTCCAGGACCTCGCCCGCGGGGGTAAACGCCAACATGCCTTCGATCGAACCCGCATCCCGCTTTAGCGCCTCGATCATGGACTGGGCCACGGCCCGGTCGTCTTCATAGCCGAACCAGCCGGTGTCCATTCCGCCAACATGAACCGCCGCCTCCTGCAGCCCATCCAGTTCGCTGAGCGGTTTGCCCTGCGGATCCGACCCGCGCAAGAATTCCTCCAGCAGGCCGGAGTCGCCGCTCAAGGCCAGATAGCCCGCTCCCGCTCCGAAGCTGAACCACTTCGTGGGGGCGCCGGCACCCGCCCCGTCATCCCCGGGCAACGCCAGCGAGTAAACCTTGCGACCGGCGACCTCCCGCTCGCGCAGCAGGTTCATGGGGGGCGGCAGCAGCGCCGAGAGCGTTCTCAATGCGCCGGCCACTTTGTCCGGAGACGCGGTCCCGATCAGAATCAGGGTGGGGGCGGAGTCCAAGCTGTCCAGCGTGTTCGTGGTCGGCCGTGGTTCCAGGACCATGACATCGTCCCCCAGGTTTCCGATCAACTCGCGGCGGAGATCGTAATTGGGATCCTGGTCTTTGCCCACACTCTGGAACATGAGCTCCACCACGCTGCGAGCCGTGGGCAGGATCGAATAGACCGTTCCTTCCAGTGCCGACCACGATTCCTTCAGGTCGACGCGCAGTCTCTGGAAACGCGTGATCTCGCTCGAGACAAAGGCCGGCGGTCCAGCCGGTTTGCGTCCCGGCAGCAGCATCTTGAACAGGCCGGTTCGGGACGATTCCGGAATGCCCATGCGCAGTTCAGCGGTCATCCCGCCGGTGCTGGAGCTCATCGAAAACGAGAGGCTGCGCAGGTCTTGCAGTCCCAAAGCCGGCAGCAGTTTCGAGGGGTCAAGCAGGCCCATGGCTCCGTCATCCGACCCGCCCGATGCCGCCGCCAGACTCGAAGCAAACCGCACCAGCGGCTGCAGGTGCACCCAACCATAGGCTTGTGCCGATCCCATCCCCGCCTCCAAAGCCGATGCGAAGTCCGGGTTGGATTTCAGCG
This sequence comes from Verrucomicrobiota bacterium, assembly GCA_023383055.1. Lineage (GTDB taxonomy): Bacteria > Verrucomicrobiota > Verrucomicrobiia > Limisphaerales > JAHDYP01 > JAHDYP01. The sequence continues at coordinate 49,693 of JAHDYP010000006.1, forward strand.
CCGGACCGGCGTTCCCGGCCTGGCGAGCCAACGCCTCCTCCAGCACCTGCCTTTGGTCACCCAGCCATAGCACCGACCCCGATTGCCCGAACCATACCTCGATTCCCTCATCATCCCCCGCCCGCGAGCCGCCGTCGGTCCCTGGCGTGCCAGCCAGTTCGTCCCGGTGAAGCGAAACCACCGAGAACTCCGATTCGCGGATCTTCTCCGGCAGAACCTTGCGGCCGGCTTCCGTCAGGTTCGTTTTCCACGCGGCAAGTCGTGCGGTCAATTGCGCCTCGCGATCGCGGGTGTCGAGCACCAACAACCAGCCGGGTTTCTTGCCGATCGCCTGGGGCCAGCCGTTCCCCACCACCGCAAAGGTCAGTTGACCCCGAAACAACTCCAACTGATCGGCCAACCGCAGGCCCAGCCGCTCTTCCAATGGGCCGGCTACCTCCTGGCGCCACTGATGTTCGAACTTCTCGCGAAACGGCCGCACCGCCGGATCGTTCCACAGCCGCACCAAAGCCTGGTCCTTCCAGGCCGAACCCGCCGCCGCGCAGTCCGGGACGCTGAACACGGCCAGGGTGTCGCCGGGCAGAAGTCGGTCCGGTGAGGATACGGCGGCATGCAACGCCGACCCCAGGCAAACGGCGCAAGTCAACCAGGATATTCTAAGATTCATAAGCAAATCGCTGGTGACTCTATGCCGGGGCGCCCGCTCCAGCCAACTGTTATTGCGGGAGCGCGCGGCTGCGGTTGCGGGGCGGACATCTCGCCGTCCAGGGCGGAGTCAGCCGGCAGGGGGGCGTTTTCGCAGTCGAAATCCTTTTCAGGTTGCGGATTGCCCCGGTTTTATCCAGCTTTTCCACCATGGCCATGTCCGTCAAGCCGAAACGCCGAATCCGAAGTCACCGGTGCGACCGCTGTCACGGGGAACGCACTGGATATGGGTGCTAGAGAACCGGGTCGCGCATGAATCACCGCACCTTCGGATTCATCCTAGCCCTCGGTTTGACGGTGCTTTCCCGCGCCGCCGATCCGGTCGGCGGCAGCCTCGGTTATTCCCGCCTCCCGCTCACCGTCAATCCGGCCGGCCAAACCGGTTTCCGCCTGCTCCCGCCTGCCCGCACCGGCATCACCTTCACGAACCAGTTGGCGGTGGATCGGTACCTGACCAACCAGATCTACCTCAACGGCGCCGGTGTCGCCCTGGGCGACGTGGATGGCGACGGCCTGTGCGACATCTACCTCTGCGGCATCGACAACGCCAACGCACTCTATCGCAACCTCGGAGATTGGAAGTTCCAGGATATCACCGCCGAAGCCGGCGTCGCCTGCGAGGGGTTGGGCGCATCCGGCGCTGCCCTCGCGGACCTGAACGGCGACGGACACCTGGATCTCATCGTCAACAGCGTCGGCCAGGGCACCCATCTCTTCGCCAACAATGGCAAGGGACAGTTCGCCTGGCTCACCCGGGCGCTCCCCCTGAATCCCGCCCGGGCCGGAATGACCCTGGCCCTCGCCGACATCGACGGCGACGGCGATCTGGACCTTTACATCGTCAATTACCGCACCGAAACGTTGCGCGATCACCCTCAAACCCGGCTCCAGGGCAATGTCGTCAACGGCAAGATGGTGGTGGAGTTCGTCGATGGCCGCCCCACCACCGAGCCTGACCTCGTCGGACGCTTCCTGCTGAACGCGGACGGCCGCATCCAGGAAAACGGCGAAGTCGACCTCCTCCTCCGCAACGAGGGCGACTTCCGGTTTTCCGCGATCCCATTCACCCAGGGCGCCTTCCGCGATGAGGATGACCGCCCCCTCAGGGAGCCCCCGTACGATTGGGGGCTCTCAGCCATGTTCAGGGATCTCAACGGCGATGGCGCCCCCGATCTCTACGTCGCCAACGATTTCGAATCCCCGGACCGCATCTGGATCAATCAGGGCCAGGGCCAGTTCCGCGCCATCCCCCGCCTCGCCTTCCGCCATACCAGCCTCTTCTCCATGGGCGTGGATGTCGGCGACCTCAACCGCGATGGGTTCGACGACATCTTTGTCTCGGACATGATGATGCAGGATCATTCGAGCCGGCACCTCCGCATCGGCGATATCCAACCGGTTTTCCTCGAGGTCGGCGCCATCGATGACCGCCCCCAATACTCCGGAAACACCCTCAGCCTTAACCGCGGCGACGGCACCTACGCCAACATCGGCTGGTTCAGCCGTTCTCAAGCCTCCGGTTGGACCTGGTGCCCGGTGTTGGTCGATATCGATCTCGACGGTTACGAAGACATCATCTTCCCCACTGGCCACGAACGCGACATGATGAACGTCGACGTCACCGACCGCGCCGAAGCCGTCAAAGGCCAGCAGCGCCTCTCCAAAATGGAACAACTCCGGCTCCGCATGATGTTCGACCGCTTCGATACCCCCAACGTCGCCTTCCGCAACCGCGGTGATCTCACCTTTGAGGATGTCAGCCAGGCCTGGGGCTTCACCGCCAACGAAGTCTCCCAGGGCATCGCCCTCGGCGACCTCGACAACGACGGCGATCTCGATGTCGTGGTGAATAACCTCAATAGCCTCGCCGGCATCTACGAAAACACCACCCCCAGCCCCCGCGTCGCCGTTCGTCTCAAGGGCAAACCCGGCAACACCCTCGGGGTCGGTGCCCGCATCACCCTCCTCGATGGCGCGGTCCCCAGCCAGGCCCAGGAGATCATCAGCGGCGGCCGTTACCTTTCCTCGGACGATCCCATGCGCGTCTTCGCCGCCGGGTCGGCCACCCAGCGCTTGCGCCTGCAGGTTGACTGGCGTTCCGGACTGCGCTCGGTCGTCGATGACGTGCGCGCCAACCACCTCTATCTCATTGAAGAAACCGGCGCTCAACCATTCCAGCCCGCGCCCGCGCCCGTGCCCCAGCCGGCCTTCGTCGAAGTCGAATCGTTCAAGCACACCCATACCGAGCCGTTTTTCGAGGATTATCATCGTCAGCCGATGCTGCCGAACCGTCTCAGCCAGCTTGGCCCCGGCGTGGCCTGGTACGACGTCAATGAGGATGGTTGGGATGATCTCGTCATCGGCAGCGGCCAGGGCGGGCACCTCGCCCTCTTCCACAACGATCAAAATGGCGGTTTCAAACCCGCCGCCGGCCCCTTCCTCAATCGCCCCGTCACCCGCGACCAAACCACTGTCCTCGCCATTCAGGGCATGATCCTGGCCGGCTCCGCCAATTACGAGGATGGCCTCACCAACGGCGGTTACCTCCGGGTTTATGACCTCAAACGCGCCGTCGCCGGCGATAGCGTCCTCGGCCCGACCTCCAGTGCCGGACCGCTCGCCCTCGCCGATATCGACGGCGATGGCGATCTCGATCTTTTCATCGGCGGCCGCGTGGTGGCCGCCCGGTACCCCGAACCCGCCGATTCGCTCCTGTTGCGCAACGAAGGCGGACGGCTCGTCGTCGCCCATCGCTGGGAAAAACTCGGGCTCGTCAGCGCCGCGGTCTTCTCCGACCTCGATCTGGATGGTGATCCCGACCTGGTTCTCGCCTGCGATTGGGGGCCGATCCGCGTCTTTCGCAATGACCGCGGAGCGTTCACTGAAATCACTTCTAAACTCGGGCTGGCCGACCTCAAAGGCTGGTGGACCGGCGTTGCCACCGGCGATTTCAACCACGATGGCCTCCCCGACCTGGTGGTTGGCAACTGGGGCCTCAACAGCCAGTTCAAAGCCTCCCCGGACAACCCGCGCAGGCTTTACTACGGCGATATCGACGACGACGGGCTCGTCGATCTCATCGAGGCCATCTACGATCCCATCCTCAAGGCCGAAGTCCCCGACCGCGGCCTCAAACCCGTCAGCTTCGCCCTGCCCTGGCTCAAGGAACAAATCGGGTCCTACGAGGCCTACGGCCGCGCCAGCCTCCAGGATCTCTACGGCGAACTCCTCAAGAAAACCGCCGTCGTCGAGGTCAATACCCTCGCCACCACCCTGTTCCTGAATCGCGGCGACCGCTTCGAACCCCGGCCGCTGCCGGTCGAGGCGCAATGGACCACCACCATGGGCGTCTGTGTCGGCGACTATGACGGCGATGGCCACGACGATGTCTTCCTCAGCCAGAATTTTTTCGCCGTCGCCCCCGAAGCCTGGCGCCAGGATGCCGGCCGAGGCCTCTGGCTTCGCGGCGATGGCAAGGGCAATCTCCAACCGGTCTCCGCGCAACTCAGCGGCATCCGGGTCTATGGCGAACAGCGAGGATGCGCCCTTGCCGACTTCGACCAGGATGGCCGGCCTGACCTCGTGGTCACCCAGAACGGAGCCGCCACCAGGCTCTTCCGCAACGCCACCGCCCGGCCCGGCCTCCGCGTCCGGCTCCTCGGCCCCCCGGGCAACCCCTACGCCGTCGGCGCCATGCTTCGTCTCCAGTCCGGCGCCTATTCCGGCCCGGCCCGCGAAATCCAGGCTGGCTCCGGTTATTGGTCTCAGAACAGTCCGGTCCAGGTGCTCGGCCAGTCGCAATCCCCTGCGGCTCTCGAAATCCGTTGGCCTGGCGGACGCACCCACAAGGTCGCTGTCCCCAAGGACGCCCTCCAAATCACCGTCAGCCTCACCGGTGAGGTTGCCAAAGTAAAATGATGCCAGCCATCAACCAGCAATCCACCCGGCACCCACCTCACCGTGACCGTCGGAACGCAGCCAAACTTAATCCCCCACTTCATCGCCCACTTAATCGGAGTCCGCTGGTTGCGATGAAGTGTGGGACAAAGTGTGCGATTAAGTCTGTGGTGAAGTTTGCGATGGTCATTGCGGTGGTGCAGGGTTTCCATCTCTTCGCCGCCCCCGCCTGGGAACAACACCCGGGCTATCGCAGCGCCCCGATTACCCTCCTCAGCCAACCCCAGGTCGGGTTCGCCGCCGTCCCCGCCCACTCCGCCGGGATCACCTTCTCCAATCTCCTGGCTGGCGAACGTTCCGTGACCAACCGCAATCTCCTCAGTGGCGCCGGCGTTGCCGCCGGTGACTTCGATGGGGATGGCTGGTGCGACCTCTACTTCTGCGGCCTCGACTCGAACAACGCGCTCTACCGGAACCTCGGCAACTGGAAATTCCAGGATGTCACCGAAGCCGCCGGCGTTGCCTGTCCGGGACAGGATTCCACCGCGGCTGCTTTCGCGGACATCGATGGCGACGGCGACCTCGATCTGATCGTCAACTCGCTCGGACAGGGCACCCGTATCTTCCAAAACCGCGGCGGCGGCGCTTTCACCGAAATCACCGCCCAGTCCGGCGTCGCCACCAACACCGGCAGCATGTCCATGGCCCTCGCCGACATCGACGGCGACGGCGATCTCGACCTTTACATCGCCAACTTCCGCACCACCACCATCCGCGACCGGCCCACCGCCCAACTCCAGGTCCAAATCGTCAACGGCCAGCCTGTCATCAGCTCACTCGACGGCCGTCCCACCACCGCGCCCGACCTCACCAACCGGTTCGAGCTCAGCCCCGACGGCCAGATCCTCGAATATGGCGAACCCGACGTGCTCTACCTCAACCATGGCGAGGGCCGATTCCAACCGCTCTCCTTCACCGGCGGCGCGTTTCTCGATGAGCAAGGAAAAGCACTCGCCCAACCGCCGGGCGATTGGGGGCTCTCCGTCAAGTTCTACGATTTCACCGGCGACGGCGCCCCGGACATCTACGTCTGCAACGACCTCCAAACCCCCGATCGCATCTGGATCAACAACGGCCACGGCCAGTTCCGCGCCATCCCCCAGCTCGCCATCCGCCATACCTCGACCTTCTCGATGGGAATCGATTTCGGCGACTTGAACCGCGACGGGCACACGGACTTTTACACGGTCGACATGGTCAGCCGTGAGCCCAGGAACCGCAAAATCCAGATCGCCGGCCTCGCCCCGGTCTTCTACGCCATCGGCGACATCGACAGCCGCCCTCAGATCTTCCAGAACTGTCTCCACCTCAACCGCGGCGATAATACCTTCGCCGAGATCGCCCACTACGCCGGGCTCGAAGCCACCGAATGGTCTTGGCACCCCGTCCTCCTCGACGTCGACCTCGACGGTTACGAGGACGTCCTCGTCCCCAATGGCCAGCTCCGCGACTTCCAAAACGCCGATATCGGTCGCACCATTGAATCCGCGGTCGCTTCCCGCCGTGTCTCTCCACGCGAGCTCGTCCGGATGTTCGAGCAGTTCCCCGGCCTCAACCTGCCCAACGTCCTCTTCCGTAACCGCGGCGATCTCACCTTCCAGGAGATCGCCAGTTCCTGGGGCTTCGATACCGTCGGCATCTCCCAGGGTATGGCCCTCGCCGACCTCGATGACGACGGCGATCTCGATGTCATCAAGAACAACCTCAACGAGTCCCCGGGCCTCCTCCGCAATGTGACCACCGCCCCGCGCGTCGCCGTACGCCTCAAGGGGCTCCCCCCGAACACTCACGGCATCGGCGCCAAAATCAAACTCCTCGGCGGCCCCGTCCCTCAACAACAGGAAATGGTCGCCGCCGGCCGCTTCCTGTCCGCCGACGATACCCTGCGGGTCTTCGCCGCCGGCAATTCGCCGCAATCGCTCACTCTCGAGATCACCTGGCGCAATGGCACCCTCACCCGCATCGCCAACGTCCTCCCCAACCGCATCTACGAAATCACCGAACCCTCCCCTGCTTCCCCTGCTTCCCCTGCCTCCCCTGCCTCCCATTCCCCTATGTTCCAGGACCTCTCCCATCTCCTTGGCCACACCCATCATGAAGCTCCCTTCGACGATTTCGCCCGGCAGTTTCTCCTTCCCAACATGCTCAGCCATCTCGGCCCCGGCGTGACCTGGGCTGACCTTGACCAGGATGGCTTCGACGATCTGCTCATCGGCACCGGCGCCGGCGGCCCAATCGCCTGCTACCGCAACACCGGCCAGGGTACGTTCCAACACATGAACCGGCGCCCCTTCAGTCACACCGCCCCCCGGGACACCACCACCTTGCTCACCCTCCACCTCGGCACCAATACCCTCATCCTCGCCGGCTCATCCAATTTCGAGGACGGCGACGCCCAAGGCCCCATGGCCCGCGTCTACAACCCGCGCGCAGCCCAAATCCTCGACCGCTTCCCGGGCCAGGCCTCCGCCACCGGCCCGCTCGCCCTCGCCGACATCGATCACGACGGTGACCTCGACCTCTTTGTGGGTGGCCGGTCCATCCCCGGCCGCTATCCCGAACCGGCTTCATCCTTCCTCTTCCTCAATGACCAGGGAAACTTCGCGCCCGATCCACAGCACCTCCCCGTTTTCGCCAACCTCGGCCTGGTCAGCGCCGCTGTCTTTTCCGATCTCGACCTGGACGGCGATCCCGACCTGGTCCTCGCCTGCGAATGGGGACCCATTCGCGTCTTCCGCAACGACACCGGCCGATTCACGGAAATCACCAAAGACCTCGGCCTGGACCGGTCCACCGGTTGGTGGAACGGCGTGACCACGGGCGATCTCGACGGCGACGGCCGACCCGACATCATCGCCTCGAACTGGGGCCGCAACACCCGCTACCGCGCCACCCCCGAACACCCGCGCCGCATCTACTACGGCGATTTCCTCGACCACGGTGTCATCGCCCTCATCGAATCGCTCCACGACCCTTACCTCGGCAAGGAAGTCCCCGATCGCGACCTCAACATCGTCTCGCTCACCCTCCCCTTCATTCGCGAACGATTCCCCACCCATGAGACCTACGCCCAGGCCAGCGTCGCCGAGATCCTGGGCGAACAGTTCGCCACCGCCAAATCCGTTGCCGCCAATACCCTCGATTCCATGCTCTTCCTGAACCGCGGCAACCGCTTCGAACCCCGACCCCTCCCCCCCGAAGCCCAGTTCACCCCCGCCTTCGGCCTCGTGGTGGCCGACTTCGACGGCGATGGCCACGAGGACCTCTTCTTGAGCCAGAACTTTTTTCCCACCCAGCCCTTTACCATGCGCAATGACGCCGGCCGCGGTCTCCTCCTCCGCGGCAACGGTTCCGGCAACCTCGCCCCCGTCCCGGGAGCCGAATCCGGCCTCATCATTTACGGCGATCAACGCGGCGCCGCCTCCAGCGACTTCGACCGCGACGGTCGTGTCGACCTCGTCGTTGCCCAGAACGCCGCCCAAACGTTGCTCTTCCGCAACACCTCCGCCAAACCCGGCCTCCGTCTCCGGCTCCAAGGTCCCACCGGCAACCCCACCGCCATCGGCGCCGGCATCCGGCTCGAATCCTCCGCCGGCCTCGGCCCGCTCCGCGAAATCCAGGCCGGTTCCGGCTATTGGTCCCAGAACAGCCCCGTCCAGGTGATGTCCAGCCCAACCCCGCCCACCGCCATCAAAGTCCGTTGGCCTGACGGCCGCAGCACGACGACTCCCGTGCCGGCAGGTGCCCGCGAAATCCAGATCGATCCCTCAGGCCGCGTTCGTTGAGTTTCGGAACAGCCGCAGATTCAGTTCCCACCCTCTTGCTCTTGATCATGCTCTTGCTCCTGATCCCCGCGCGATTGCGGAAAGCCTTCCAGCGCCGACTCATGTCGGTGGTTACCGTTCAATTATCTCCACGACCCGATCCACTTCGACGTTCTCGAGGACATTGGTGCTGCCCCCGATCCATCGAACTTCGATCCGATCGACCCGTGCGTGCTGACCGAGGCCGAAGTGGGGATGCATCCCGTAGTGGCTCTGGTAACCGCGGCCGCTGTGGACCTCACTGACCTGGGTCAGATCGCCGGCGGTCACCTTGATCCGGGTTCCCACCCCCCAGGTTGCGATACAGCGTTGCCCACCACAATGTCCGTATCGCCGTCGTCGTCATAATCGGCGCAAACCATCCCCGTCGTAGTCCAACAGCACCAGCCCGCAGCAGACCGTCTCAACGATGTAGCGTCGCCCGGAGCTGCCGTCCGTATGCACAAACGTTATCCCGGTTTCCCGCGTGACTTCACGCAGTTGAATCGGCGACGGCGCTTCAACGGCCCATGCCCGGAGTGCGAACGACCATGAGAAGAGCAACACCCGCCCTATTCGTGATAGCCCGGCTCTCCACATGTCGAGTCGCACAGCGGGTGGATTCATGGAAGCCCCGGTTACCTTGTACCCGATACATCTGACCCGCCCCGAAGAAAGTCCGGGCCATGGTCTTGCGAACCAACGGCAGCCCGGTCAACGTGTCGTCCCGCACACTGCGATGGTCAGATGCTGGCGGTCATCCGCCTCAAGCGCCAGAAATCGCTCACGGTAACGCGTCGCCTCCTCGGATTGCCCCAACCGCATGCACGTAGGATAACGCGTCGTTCGGATATGTCTCGACCACCTGCTTGGCCGCCGTCACCGCCTCCCGCTTCAGCGCTTCCGCTTCCGCTTGTGGTCCAGGTGCTTCCGACACGAGATCGGAGCTTGGGTCAACCGTATCCGCCATTCGAGCCGGATCCCCGGTCGTGCCGCGCCCAGGCAGAACCTCAGGTCCCCGTGTCCACCACCATGTCAACGAAACCCCAATCAACACTACCGCCGGGATGGCCGCACGCGCCTTCCAACCGCGGGAAATACCTGGTACCTGGTGCGACCTGTGGCTGCCGTCGCCGCGGGTCTTTCCCTGAGCCTTTCTTTTTATGCTTCCCGATAACCCACCGCCTCGGTCTTACCCCGATTCCAGACCGCCTGTAAGGGTGCTTTCACAATCTTACCCAGGCAAGGGGCTCGCCTTCCGCCTACGATCCCGGCCACCGTCAGCCTGGCGCTCCGTCGAGCGCTTTGTTGCACCGGGAATTCCGCTCGAAAACTAGGGTCTCAAGGGCGACATGGTCAAGCGGAAGATAGCGCTTTACCACTTGACATAGACACTTCGCCCCTGTATCAGTCCGGCCGACCCTTAAAACGATATGTCCGGTGCTGCTCGCAGTTTCACTTGTCCGCCACTGCGTGGCGGCGGTTAAGTGGCTCGCCAGCGCCGGGAAATCAACAGTCAGATATGCGAAATATACGTAAACAATCGAGCAGACTGTGGCTGGCACTCCTGGCCACGGTAGTTTTGCTGGTCGGTCAATCTGCACGGGCGCAGATCTTTACTGGCGTAGATCTAGGAACTCCGACGTTGAAAGGCTCGGCCACCGTTAACGGGACCGAGATCGTGATCAAAGGCGGTGGCAGCGACATCTGGGGAAACAGCGACAACTGCTACTACTATTACACCCCCATCGAAGGCAACTTCGACGTTCGGGTCCGGGTCAAGAGCCTGGTGCGCTCGACCGCGGGTGGCACCGTCCCGGGTGACGACGGCTGGGCAAAGGCCGAATTGATGGCGCGGCTCCCTGATGGCACTGGTCTGCCGCAGGGTCCCGATCCTCATATCAGCATGATGACGACCGCATCGGACGGGCAGAACCAGGTGGCGATCCAATACCGCCAACAGCGTAGCGGTGGATCCCAGTGGCCGCCCGACATTGGCGTGACTATCCCCGTCGTGAGACCGACTTATCCGAACACTTGGATGCGGTTGGTGCGCTTGGGGAGTGTGTTTATCGGTTATACCAGTCCCGATGGGCAGGATTGGCTTGAGAACTACCGGATCGACACCGCCACCACCGCCGGGTTCCCGCCCGCGTGGCCGAACGCGGTCAACATCGGCTTCGCGGTGACGGCCCATAACGACGCCTCGACCAGCGGCGCGATTGCGACCTTCGACGATCTGGCCTTCGTGACGGATCCCCTGGTGCTTGCCACCGGTCATGGCGGCGGTTTCCAGGTGACCATCGGTGATTCGGCCGCTGTCGTGGTCCAGAGCGTGACGCAGGTCCTCCTGGACGGAACCGAGGATGTGACCGCCAAGGCTACCGTCGCCAAGAACGGCGCTGTGACCCTGGTCAGATACAACCTGGTCGCCGACAAGAACACCTTCTTTGCCTCCGGATCGACCCATTCCGTGAAGGTTGTGGTGGCGGGTGTGGGCGGCGGCTCCTACGAGTTGGACGGTCAGTTTACCGTGACTTCCTATGTATCGGTTCCGGCCGATTACGTCCTGGCAGCGCCGGCGACGACGCCCGGCCTGGTAGTCAACCGGGTCTACCAGACCGCCGCGGGAAGGTTCCCGGCCGCTTTGGCCGGCACGACCGCCAGCGCTGAAATGCAGTTGATCGGAGGCATGATCGACCAGGGCACGGGCAACTCGCTGCCGAACATCGCCGAAGGTCCCGGTCCGATCACCGTGGGTGGTGAATTCGAGTCGGGCATCTGGTGGACCCCCTACGTCAACTGGGAGCAGGGCTCCGGCAACATCGAGGCCACGGGCGCCCAGCCTGACAACTTCAACACCGAGGAGCCGCCCGGCACGCCCGGACAAGCCGCGGGGGAATATGGCAACCTCTTTCCGCCCGGGGTGCTGCTGGGAGCCGATCCGAGCAACACGGCGGATAACTTTGTGATCGAGACGATCGCTTACGTGAATCTGAAGCGGGGTCTGCATCGCTGGGGCGTGAATAGCGACGACGGGTTCAAAGTCTCCGTCGCCCCCGGCCAACCGAGTCCGCTCGGGATCGTGCTTGGAGAATTCGGCGCGGCCGGTGGCCGTGGGTCCGCGGACACGATCTTCGACTTCGCCATTGAGACTGACGGGTTTTACCCGATCCGAATGCTCTGGTGGGAAGGCGGCGGTGGTGCGAGCTGCGAGTGGTTCTCGGTGAATGTCGATACGGGAGAGAAGATCCTGATTGGCGACACCCAGTATTACCCGGATGATGCGGTTCAGCCGTTCCGCACCGGTCAGGGCCGGGCGCATGTGCGGTCGATCTCGCCTGCCCCCGGTTACGGTGGTGCCAGCCGCGAGCCGACGATCCGGATCGAACTGGCCAATGGCCGGACCAGCTACGTGGCTGGATCGGCGCGGTTGTTCTACAACGGCGACGAAGTCACCCCGACCATTCAAGGGACGGTGATCAGCTACAAGGTGCCGACGCGGCTGGGCTACGACAGCCAGCAGAGCGTCCAGTTCATCTGGCAGGAGAACACCACGCCGGCGACGAGTTGGACCAACAGTTGGACCTTCAGCACGCTGCCGTTCACGGTGGAGGCGATGCCCTCGACATCGTTCTGGATCGAGATTGAAGACTTCGATCACAGCGGCGGGCAGTCGGTGGCGACGGCCAACACGATGCCCTACGCGGGTGGCGCCTATTCGAACCTGCTGGCGACGTTGAACGTCGACTATTTCGACGATCAAAATGAGCCCGATGCTGCTATCGATCGGCTGTATCGTGGCGATCGTCGGCCGAACCATGCGGATTTGACGGTTCACACCGGCACGGCCAACCTAGCGCAGAGCCGGCCCAACGGGTTCACCTCCACGGTGAATTACCGGCTGGGTTGGGCGGGCAACTTCTGGGGCAATTACACCCGGACGATTCCGCAGGGGATCTACCGGGCCTATGCGGCGCTGTCGAGCGACAACGCGGCGAACATCCTGCAAGCGCCATTGGACAAGGTGACGGCGGGGGTTGGAACGACCAGTCAGACGCTGCAACGGATCGGGACGTTCTACGGGAACGGGGCGACGGCGTGGGGTTCCAGCGTGCTGGTGCCGATGCGGACGACGACTTCGCTGGACGCGCCGTTGGGTGCGTTCAATCACCCTGGCGGTCCGGTGACGCTGCGGTTCACGGCCTCCGGCGGTGATGCCGACTGGTTCGTGTTCGTGCCGGCGACGGATGTGCCGCCTTCGATGGTGCCGGGTCTGAGTTCGCCCTCGATCTCGATAGGGCACATCCCCTACGCGGATCTGACGGTGCCGGGTGACGTGGTGATGAGTTGGCGGCTCGAGGATCTGAGCACAGCGGTCGATCCGGCGACGATCAAGTTGATCTTCGACGGGGTGGACGTTTCAACGGCCCTGGTGGTCGACAAAGTGGGCAGTGTAACGACGGTGACGTATGATCCGCCGGGACTGCTGGAGTTGGGGCAATCGTATCCGTACGAGTTCTCGTTCCGGGATACGTTTAGCATTCCGCAGTTGCAGAGCAACAGCGGGACGCTGGTGGTCAACTACATTCCTGAAACGCCGGCAGGCGCGTTTCTGATTGAAGCGGAAGACTTCAACACGGGTGGTGGGGATTACCTCACGGAGGTGGACACGATGCCCTACCTGGGCAACGCCTACACGAACCTGGCGGCGGTCGAGGGGATCGATTACCAGCGGTCGAGCGTGGTTGGGGATGGCGACGTTTACCGGATAGGCGAGACGAACAACGTGCCGATGGGATCGAACTATAACACCAACACTTACGACACGATCCGTTCGATCAACTCGAGCGGGACGTGGGAAGTGACGGCCAACTACTCGTGCGGGTGGTCTGGCGTGGGCAACTGGCTGAACTACACGCGCACCATACCGGCCAACACCTACCAGGTGTGGGCGGGGATGAGCTCGGACCGGGCGGCGGTGACCAATGGTATGGTGGCCTCGCTGAGCCGGGTGGTAGGGAGCGCGTCGGTCTCGAACCAGGTGGTTGAGGCGATCGGGACATTCCAATCGGCGGGTACCCGCAACTGGGGTGCAACGGCTTTGGTGCCGTTGCGCAACGCGAGCCAGGAGGTTGTGGAAGTTGGTCTCAGCGGTCTGACGACGCTGCGGGTGGATATGGACTACGGCGACGTGGATTACCTGATGTTGATCCCGACCGGAGGAGCGTTGCCGCCGGAGTTCACCTCGGTGGTGATCAACGCGAACGGGAGCATCACGGTGACGTGGGAAGGTGACGGGGTGCTGGAGGCGGCGCCCTCGGTGACCGGACCATGGGATGCGATCGAGGGAGCGACCAGTCCGTTCACGTTGGAACCGACCGAGGCGATGTTGTTCGGCCGGATCAAGAACTAGTCCGCAGGCCGGACTTCAGTTGAATTCAGGAGGCCGGGCGCTCTCGCCCGGCCTCTTTTTTCCACTGCGCTGGCAAAGCCCGCGAACCGGGCGGCGGCAGCGCTTAGGCTTCTTTCCCCGCGCTCGAGCCTGATCGTGAAATCCATGGGGGGGCGGTTACAGGTTCCTCGACTCTGCGTTTTGTAATGCAATCTTCATTGAAACTCGATCCCGACCGAATTCGATCCGCGTGCACACCTGGTGGGAGTGGCGCGTCCGTAGTGGTCAGCGGCATTCAATTAGTGGCTAAACGTCACTATGCAGGTTTTATAAAATAAGAAGAACTGCTGATAAATCATCTGTGTCATTCTGTGCTATATGCATCTAAATAGTTGGCAATACGGTTTATGGAACAGCAATAAACTGCCGTTTCGCCACATTTTGCTTGCCTGGTATGCTCATTATTCTTACAAGGACGCTAATCCAAGTGGCAGAGGATCGGGTTTGTTACCCGTTCCAGCTCGAGCCGGATGGTCCTCCGCACCCTTGGTGAGTTACCGCGGCAGATGCAAATGACCCTGAGAAATCCAGTACCGCCACCAGTCCGGAAGGTTACGGTTCCGCTGGGTTTGATGGGTGCAGTCATAGAACAGTTATGAGAAGTAAACCCCTAAAACTAACCCTCGCGGCTCTGCTCCTATCGGGAGTCGCCGCGTCTCAAGCGTACGCGCAGACCTTCACTGGCGTAGATCTAGGAACTCCGACCTTGAAAGGCTCGGCCACCGTTAACGGGACCGAGATCGTCATCAAGGGCGGCGGCAGTGACATCTGGGGAACCAGCGACAACTGCTACTATTATTACACGCCCATCACCGGCAATTTCGATGTCCGGGTCCGGGTCAAGAGCCTCGTGCGCTCGACCGCGGGTGGCACCGTCCCGGGTGACGACGGCTGGGCGAAGGCCGAATTGATGGTACGCGTTCCCGACACCACTGGGTTGCCCCAAGGCACGGATGCCTTCATCGCCATGATGACCACGCCGTCCGATGGTCAGAATCAAGTGGCAATTCAATGGCGCGCTCAGCGCAGTGGGGGAGCCCAGTGGCCGACCGACATCGGCGCAACTATTCCCGTTGTGGCGCCCACCTACCCCAACACCTGGATGCGGTTGGTCCGGCTCGGCAGCGTCCTCATCGGCTATACCAGCCCCGATGGGCAGGATTGGCTTGAGAACTACCGGATCGACACCGCCACCACCGCCGGGTTCCCGCCCGCGTGGCCGAACGCGGTCAACATCGGCTTCGCGGTGACGGCCCATAACGACGCCTCGACCAGCGGCGCGATTGCGACCTTCGACGATCTGGCCTTCGTGACGGATCCCCTGGTGCTTGCCACCGGTCATGGCGGCGGTTTCCAGGTGACCATCGGTGATTCGGCCGCTGTCGTGGTCCAGAGCGTGACGCAGGTCCTCCTGGACGGAACCGAGGATGTGACCGCCAAGGCTACCGTCGCCAAGAACGGCGCTGTGACCCTGGTCAGATACAACCTGGTCGCCGACAAGAACACCTTCTTTGCCTCCGGATCGACCCATTCCGTGAAGGTTGTGGTGGCGGGTGTGGGCGGCGGCTCCTACGAGTTGGACGGTCAGTTTACCGTGACTTCCTATGTATCGGTTCCGGCCGATTACGTCCTGGCAGCGCCGGCGACGACGCCCGGCCTGGTAGTCAACCGGGTCTACCAGACCGCCGCGGGAAGGTTCCCGGCCGCTTTGGCCGGCACGACCGCCAGCGCTGAAATGCAGTTGATCGGAGGCATGATCGACCAGGGCACGGGCAACTCGCTGCCGAACATCGCCGAAGGTCCCGGTCCGATCACCGTGGGTGGTGAATTCGAGTCGGGCATCTGGTGGACCCCCTACGTCAACTGGGAGCAGGGCTCCGGCAACATCGAGGCCACGGGCGCCCAGCCTGACAACTTCAACACCGAGGAGCCGCCCGGCACGCCCGGACAAGCCGCGGGGGAATATGGCAACCTCTTTCCGCCCGGGGTGCTGCTGGGAGCCGATCCGAGCAACACGGCGGATAACTTTGTGATCGAGACGATCGCTTACGTGAATCTGAAGCGGGGTCTGCATCGCTGGGGCGTGAATAGCGACGACGGGTTCAAAGTCTCCGTCGCCCCCGGCCAACCGAGTCCGCTCGGGATCGTGCTTGGAGAATTCGGCGCGGCCGGTGGCCGTGGGTCCGCGGACACGATCTTCGACTTCGCCATTGAGACTGACGGGTTTTACCCGATCCGAATGCTCTGGTGGGAAGGCGGCGGTGGTGCGAGCTGCGAGTGGTTCTCGGTGAATGTCGATACGGGAGAGAAGATCCTGATTGGCGACACCCAGTATTACCCGGATGATGCGGTTCAGCCGTTCCGCACCGGTCAGGGCCGGGCGCATGTGCGGTCGATCTCGCCTGCCCCCGGTTACGGTGGTGCCAGCCGCGAGCCGACGATCCGGATCGAACTGGCCAATGGCCGGACCAGCTACGTGGCTGGATCGGCGCGGTTGTTCTACAACGGCGACGAAGTCACCCCGACCATTCAAGGGACGGTGATCAGCTACAAGGTGCCGACGCGGCTGGGCTACGACAGCCAGCAGAGCGTCCAGTTCATCTGGCAGGAGAACACCACGCCGGCGACGAGTTGGACCAACAGTTGGACCTTCAGCACGCTGCCGTTCACGGTGGAGGCGATGCCCTCGACATCGTTCTGGATCGAGATTGAAGACTTCGATCACAGCGGCGGGCAGTCGGTGGCGACGGCCAACACGATGCCCTACGCGGGTGGCGCCTATTCGAACCTGCTGGCGACGTTGAACGTCGACTATTTCGACGATCAAAATGAGCCCGATGCTGCTATCGATCGGCTGTATCGTGGCGATCGTCGGCCGAACCATGCGGATTTGACGGTTCACACCGGCACGGCCAACCTAGCGCAGAGCCGGCCCAACGGGTTCACCTCCACGGTGAATTACCGGCTGGGTTGGGCGGGCAACTTCTGGGGCAATTACACCCGGACGATTCCGCAGGGGATCTACCGGGCCTATGCGGCGCTGTCGAGCGACAACGCGGCGAACATCCTGCAAGCGCCATTGGACAAGGTGACGGCGGGGGTTGGAACGACCAGTCAGACGCTGCAACGGATCGGGACGTTCTACGGGAACGGGGCGACGGCGTGGGGTTCCAGCGTGCTGGTGCCGATGCGGACGACGACTTCGCTGGACGCGCCGTTGGGTGCGTTCAATCACCCTGGCGGTCCGGTGACGCTGCGGTTCACGGCCTCCGGCGGTGATGCCGACTGGTTCGTGTTCGTGCCGGCGACGGATGTGCCGCCTTCGATGGTGCCGGGTCTGAGTTCGCCCTCGATCTCGATAGGGCACATCCCCTACGCGGATCTGACGGTGCCGGGTGACGTGGTGATGAGTTGGCGGCTCGAGGATCTGAGCACAGCGGTCGATCCGGCGACGATCAAGTTGATCTTCGACGGGGTGGACGTTTCAACGGCCCTGGTGGTCGACAAAGTGGGCAGTGTAACGACGGTGACGTATGATCCGCCGGGACTGCTGGAGTTGGGGCAATCGTATCCGTACGAGTTCTCGTTCCGGGATACGTTTAGCATTCCGCAGTTGCAGAGCAACAGCGGGACGCTGGTGGTCAACTACATTCCTGAAACGCCGGCAGGCGCGTTTCTGATTGAAGCGGAAGACTTCAACACGGGTGGTGGGGATTACCTCACGGAGGTGGACACGATGCCCTACCTGGGCAACGCCTACACGAACCTGGCGGCGGTCGAGGGGATCGATTACCAGCGGTCGAGCGTGGTTGGGGATGGCGACGTTTACCGGATAGGCGAGACGAACAACGTGCCGATGGGATCGAACTATAACACCAACACTTACGACACGATCCGTTCGATCAACTCGAGCGGGACGTGGGAAGTGACGGCCAACTACTCGTGCGGGTGGTCTGGCGTGGGCAACTGGCTGAACTACACGCGCACCATACCGGCCAACACCTACCAGGTGTGGGCGGGGATGAGCTCGGACCGGGCGGCGGTGACCAATGGTATGGTGGCCTCGCTGAGCCGGGTGGTAGGGAGCGCGTCGGTCTCGAACCAGGTGGTTGAGGCGATCGGGACATTCCAATCGGCGGGTACCCGCAACTGGGGTGCAACGGCTTTGGTGCCGTTGCGCAACGCGAGCCAGGAGGTTGTGGAAGTTGGTCTCAGCGGTCTGACGACGCTGCGGGTGGATATGGACTACGGCGACGTGGATTACCTGATGTTGATCCCGACCGGAGGAGCGTTGCCGCCGGAGTTCACCTCGGTGGTGATCAACGCGAACGGGAGCATCACGGTGACGTGGGAAGGTGACGGGGTGCTGGAGGCGGCGCCCTCGGTGACCGGACCATGGGATGCGATCGAGGGAGCGACCAGTCCGTTCACGTTGGAACCGACCGAGGCGATGTTGTTCGGCCGGATCAAGAACTAGTCCGCAGGCCGGACTTCAGTTGAATTCAGGAGGCCGGGCGCTCTCGCCCGGCCTCTCTTTTCTTGTGCGCATCAGCCAAAGCGGTGTCGCCCTCCGGTTGCCCTGCACCTTACACGCAGTACTGTCGGGATTCCGGTTGCGACACCCCATCTTTTGCCTGGTTCCCCATTCGAAGGTCCGGCCGAACCCATGGACTGCGTCGGCAAAGCTCGCCTCGCGGGCGAGCAAGGCGCTTGGAGCTCGTTGCGCAACCGAACGCACCTGAAAGCGGTGCGGGGGCACCGTATCGGTCCAAGTGACGCTGCGCGAAGTTCGGAGGCGTGAGGTGTGCCCTCCGCCTGTCCTCCTCGCCAACTGCCGGCTTGATCCCGCTTTCCAGTCGCGACAATCTAGGACCCATGGCCGCAACTGTCCTTACCAGCCTTAATTTCATCGACGGCGAATGGTGCCCCGCTCAATCCGGTGCCACTATCCAGACCTACAACCCGGCGGATACGCGTCAACTCGTGGCGGTTTATCCGCTCAGCGATGCCGCCGATGCCCGGACGGCCATCGCGGTGGCAGTTCGAGCTTTTCCTGCCTGGGGTGGGATCACGCCGGTCGCGCGTGGCCGGATTCTGAGCCGGACGGCCCAGATCCTCGAGTCGCGCAAAGGGGTGCTAACGGAACTGTTGACCCGCGAGGAAGGCAAGACGCTCGGGGAAAGCGGGGGTGAAGTTCAGCGTGCCATCGATATTTTTCGGTTCTTTGGCGGTCTTAGCTACACGGTGGGTGGTCAGACGTTTCCTCATGATCTTCCCCAGAACCTGCTTTATACCATTCGACAGCCGCTGGGCGTGGTGGGCCTGATCACACCCTGGAATTTCCCGATCGCCATTCCGGCCTGGAAACTCGCTCCCGCCCTCCTCGCCGGCAACGCGGTGGTCCTCAAACCCGCCACGCAAGCCCCAGGCATGAGCCTCGAATTGGCACGGGCGCTTGCCGAAGCCGGTTTGCCCAAAGGCGCGCTGAATGTCGTTGTGGGCGAGGGGCGTTCGGTGGGGCACGAGTTGGCGACCCACCCGGACGTGGTAGCCCTGTCGTTCACCGGCTCTCATGCCATCGGTCAGGTCATCTATCGGCAACTGGCACCGCGCATGGCCCGCGCCCAGATGGAGATGGGCGGCAAGAACCCCACCATCGTGCTCGCCGATGCCGACCTCGAGCTGGCGGTGAATCTCGTCATCAAAGCCGGATTCGGCCTCACCGGTCAGGCTTGCACCGCCACCAGCCGTGTCATTGTCGAAAAGCCTGTGCTCGAGCCTTTCCTCGAGCGGTTCGTGGCCAGGGCCAGGGAGTTGAAGGTCGGCAACGGACTCTCGCCCGGCGTTGATATGGGTCCGGCGGTTAGCCAGGCGCAACTCGAGATCGACCTCGATTATATCCGGATCGCTCAAGCCGAAGGCGCGCGCCTGGTTTGTGGCGGCCAGCGTTTGACCGCGGGTGAGTTTGCCCATGGCCATTTCCTCGAACCGACCGTGCTTCGGGACGTTACCCCGATGATGCGCATTGCCCGCGAGGAAGTGTTCGGCCCGGTTGTGGCGGTTATGGGTGTCGACGATTTTGAAGCCGCTCTGGCCGTGGCCAACGGTGTTGATGTCGGCTTGTCGGCCTCAATCGTCACGCGCGATCTGAAACGGGCGATGGTTTACGCCGATCGCATCGAGGCTGGCGTCGTCAAGATCAACCAGATCTCGACCGGCCTCGCCCTGCAGGCACCCTTCGGCGGCGTGAAGAAATCCAGCACTGATTCCTTCAAGGAACAAGGCGCTGCCGCCCTCGATTTCTATACCCGGATCAAGACCGTTTACCTGGATTACTCGGTGTAGCCCATGGGTCTCGCCGGCTCCAACACCACGGCGCTTTGACGGTTCACGAATCCGCCTATGATCAAGCACCTGAAGCTCTTCCGTCACACGCGCAACAACGCCGTCCACCTCGCCTTGACCCGCGCCGATGGCACCACCGTCGAGTTCGGTCCCGCCCCGGACGGTCAGTTGACCGGTCTGCTCGAGGCATCCGATCCCGTGGCCGCGCTCGAGGATCTCGCGGGTCCCCACGCGATTGAAGCGGATCCGACCGCCCTCCAGTTACTCTCGCCGATCGAGGATCAGGAGGTTTGGGCTGCCGGAGTCACCTACCTGCGCAGCAAGAGCGCGCGCATGGACGAGTCGGACTTCAGCGCAAGTGCGTATGACCGTGTCTATGAGGCTGAGCGGCCGGAGCTCTTCTTCAAGTCGCTCCCGCGGAAGGTGGTTGGCCCGGGAAAACCGGTCGGCATCCGCGCCGATTCCCGATGGAACGTCCCCGAGCCCGAGTTGGCGCTGGTGTTGAACTCGCGAGGGGCCGTCGTGGCTTACACCATCGGCAACGACATGAGTTCGCGCGATATCGAGGGGGCGAACCTGCTGTATTTGCCCCAGGCAAAGACCTATTCCAGGTCCTGCGCCCTTGGTCCCTGCCTGGTTTTGGGGGTCACCGAGGCCGAAGCCCGTGATTGGACCATCGAACTCGACATTCAGCGGAACCAGACCTCTCTCTTCCATGGCCAGACCAGCGTCGGTCTGATCCGGCGATCGTTTGCCGAACTCACCGAATTCCTCTTTCGCTGCCAGTCTTTTCCCGGTGGCGCGGTTCTCCTTACGGGCACCGGGATTGTTCCAGCAGACGATTTCAGCCTGGCCCAGGGCGACGAGGTCCGTATTTTAATCTCAGGTATCGGCACCCTGGAAAACCCCGTTGTCCAAGTCTAGCTGGCAGCTCGCAAACGGCGGGTCGGTCTGAAACGGGGTTTCCCCACTTCGCCTTTGACAGGGGTTATACCCACTGGCAAGGTTCCAACTCGTTTTTGCGCCAGTCCACGGACGGATCGTGCGGGTTGAGCGCATCGCAGCGAAACAGACAACTATGGCTGATTTACTGGGAAACCTTTTAGTGGCGCAGTCCGGTGGAACCACCGCGGCAATCAACGCCAGCCTCCTCGGCGCGATCATCGAGGCAGGCCGGCACCCCGACCAGATCGAAGAAATCTACGGCGCCTTGAACGGTATCTCGGGCGTCGTCAAGGAGGAGATGATCGATCTCCAGGACGAGAAACAGCATACCGTCGACGGCCTCAAGTATACCCCGGTGCCCGCGCTCGGAGCGGGTCGTTACCAGTTGGATTTCAGCGGTACGGATGTTGCCAAGGCCGATTTGGATCGCCTGTTCGCCGTGTTTCAAGCCCATAGCATCCGCTATTTCCTCCAGATCGGAGGCCGGTCAGCTCTCGAATCCTCTCTCAAACTCCACGAGGAAGCCGTCAAACGCGGCTATGAGATGCGGATCCTGGGCATCCCTTCCTCGATCGAGAACGATCTGCCGCTCATCGACGCCGCTCCAGGCTGCGGTTCCGCCATCAAATGTTGCGCCACCAGCGTCCTCGAAATCGCCGCTGACCTCCGGAATGCAAACGAGAAGGTCTGCTGCATCGTCGAGGTCGCCGGCCAGGCTACCGGTTGGATCCCGGCAGGCGCCATCCTCGCCAAGCGGAATTCGGCCGACGGCCCGCATATCATTCTCCTGCCGGAAGTTGCATTTGACCAGGCGAGTTTCATCAAACAGGTGCAGACCACCATCGACAGCTTTAACCACTGCCTCGTGGTCGTAGGGGAGAAACTGTCACCGGCCCTTGCTGCCGACTCCGCCGAATCGAGTCCGGCCACCCAATTGGCTGGCCTGATCCAGAAATCCCTCAACCTGAAGACCGCCACGGTCAAACTCGGCCAGGCCCTGCGCTCGGCCGCACACCTCGCCAGCGCGGTGGACGCCAATAACGCCATTGCCCTCGGGGCCGCCGCCGTTCGAGCCGCCGCCGATGGTCAAAGCGGGATGATGGTCAAAACCACTCGCCGCACCGCCGATGACGGTTCCGTCAGATGGTCCACGGATCTCCAGGGATTGGGAGACGTCCTCGGCGCCGTCAATACTGTGCCGCGCGATTGGCTCTCCGAGAATGGCTTCCTGCCGAACGAAAAATTCATCGCCTTCGCCCAACCGCTCATCGAAGGCGAATTGAATACCCCGTTCGAGCACGGCCTGCCCAAGTTCACACCGCTCGACAAAGTCCCCGTCGAAAAGAAACTACCCCCTTACGTCTGAGCACTCCCGCTCCGCTGCATCTGGCCATTGGCCTCTTCGTGAGCGACGAAGCAACTCTGCGCAGGTGAGGTGTCAGTCCTGTGCCTTCGCTCAGGCAAAGACGAGTCGCCCCTTTGGCTCAGGAATCGGGCGGCCAAGCGACTTGGCAGTGGCGATCCATTCCCTGACGACCACATCCACGTTCTTGAGGGCGGCTTGCTTGCTTGCACCATCAGCAGCGCAGCCGGGCAGTTCCGGCTCTTCCGCGATGATCCCCGCTTGCGCAGCGCGCATCTCGCCGCTACCATGTGATGCTGTGGGCAGCGTCGAACAAATTGAGCGCGTGATCGAGCGACTCGCGCCAGAAGATTTCGAAAAGCTCTCCGCCTGGATCGAACAGCGGCGGCGTGGCCGGTCAGTTCCCTATCCGACCTCCGCCGGTACGTCCCCGATTTTACGCGACCATCAGGGCTTTCTGAACAGCTACGCGCCGGAAGACGAGGGACTCTACGACGATGCCCCAAGCCGGTGAGATTCGGCTGCGATTCTGATTCATTCCTTCACGAATCCTTGATTCCCGGCAACCGACCAGATTAGGGTGCGGGGCATACGCCGCCTGGCCTCCCGCGCTCTTCTCCGGGCCGGTAGGCCGGTCGCGTCCCGCCCATCCAGGCGATCATGAGCGATGCCATCCAGTTCGAGCGCGTGACCAAGGTCTACCAGGCCCGGCAGATCGCGTTGGCGGATGTTTCCTTCGGTTTGCCCATCGGCTCAACCGTCGGGTTGCTGGGCGCCAACGGCTCCGGCAAGTCGACTCTGCTCCGCATCGCCATGGGCTTGATCTCGCCCAGCGCGGGCGACATCTCCGTCTTCGACCAGCCGATGCGACCCGGCGCGAAACAACTGCGCCAGCGCATCGGGTTCCTGCCCGACGACCCGGCCTTTCCCCGTGATCTTACGGCAATCCGTTACCTCAATTTTGTGGGCCAATGCTTTGGCCTCGATAACCGTGACTGCAAGGCCCGGCTCGGCACGCTCCTCCGCGCGGTCGGATTGACGGACGACGCCGGACGCAAGGTGGGCACCTATTCGACCGGCATGCGGACCCGTTTGGGGATCGCCGCTTCGCTCATGAACGATCCCGAATTGCTCGTCTGGGACGAGCCCACCGCCGGCCTGGATCCGATCAGCCGGCGCCAGACCCTCGAATTGCTCGAACAATTCCGCGGCCGCAAAACCGTCATCCTAAGCTCTCATATCCTGGGCGATATCGACCGCGTCTGCGATCGGCTCCTGATCCTCAACCAGGGTCAGCTGTTGTTCGACGGTTCGCGCACGCAGCTCGAGGCCATGCTCCCGGCCAACCTGATCGAACTGCGTGTCACCGGGGCGGTCGATGCCTTCCGCCGCGCCCTCCAGGAACGCCTCCAACGCCAGGATTATTCCCACGATCCCGGCCGAATCCGACTCGCCCTGGATCCCGACGAAACCGCGGGGCAAGTCCTGGAAGACGTGCTCGCGCTCGCCCGGGAAACGGGCGCCACCATCGAAGGCATCAACTCGACCGGCCGCCAGCTTGAAGATGCCTACCTGAAACTGATCACCGACGATGAATTCCGGGGTTTCCTGAGAGTGTCAGAGACTTGAACCCGCCGGGACAGAGGTCAAATCCGAAAGCCGAAACTCGAAATCCGAAGGAAATCCGAATGTCGAAGCTCGAATGTCGAAACCTATCCGGCCGGAAGGAATTTCGGAACGAACGATTCAATCCCATGCACCTGTCCCTTCGTTTCGAGATTTCTGATTTTGCGATTTCGAGTTTCCCTCGGATTTCGAGATTCGAATTTCGGATTTGCCTTTCAGCCTCATTAGACCGCATCGCATCTTGACCGACCGAGATTCCAACACCGCTGACTCAGCCCGGAACGGTTCGCCCGTCACACTGGCGGATTCGACCGTCGGGGGCTCTGCGCCATCCCGCCGCCAACCTGGCCGCGCCGCTTCGGTTCGACTCCTCGCGGTGAGTGACCTGGATGCCATGGCCCGGTCGTGGCTGGTTCGGGGGTTCCTGCTGGCCAGTGGTATGTTGACCGTGCTGGCGCTCAAGGGGATGCAGGCGGAGCAGAAGGTCGCCAGCCAGATGCTCGAAGGTGTCTACGTCAGTTATCTGCTGATCTGGATGCATGCCGTCATCTTCATCGCCGGCAGCGCGCTCTCCCGCGAACAGGACTGCCTGAACGACGCCATCCTCAGCCGCGGACTGACCCGCGGCGAATACATCGGCGGCAAGCTGCTTGCCCGCGGCTTCGCCATGGTGGTCATGATCGGCGGCATCCTGCTGCCCGCCAGCTTCTGGGCCATCCGGCAGGATCAGCTTGTCCGCACCGAAGCCGGCCAGGTGGCATCCCAGGCCCGCAACACCAAGATCGAAGCCTGGGATCCCAAAAAGGTCTTTGCCGAGACCGACGGCACCATCGTTCAGCTTTCCCTCGAGGTGGGAGATGCCGTGCAGGCCGGCGATGTGCTCGCCGTGCTCGACGACCGGCAGATGTTCGATCAGTTGGAAGCGGAACGGCGCGCCGAGGAAAACGCCCGCAACGAAGTGGCCAACGCCCAGCGCCGCCGCGATGACGCCCAGCGCGCGGTTGCCCAGGCCGAGGACGCGCTGGCCCGCGCCGAGCGCGCGCTGATTGCCCGGGATCTCTTGAGCAAGCTCGAACAGGCCGACCGTGAAACCGACATCCGCGCCCGCAAACGCGATCTGCACACCGCCGAGAACCAGTTGCGCATCGCCGAGGACGCCATCCCCACGGCCGAACGCGGCGTCGAGAACGCGCAAGCCCGTGTCCGCGAGGCCCGCAAACGCCTCGCCTACACTACGATCACCGCGCCCTTATCCGGCTTCGTCACCGAACGGAACGTTCAGGCCGCCCAGTATGTCGGCCTGGGCACACACCTCCTGACCATCGCCCGGCTCGACGAATTCCAGGTCCGGGTGCCCATCTACGAGTTCGAAGAGTTCAAGCGCTTGCGCGTCGGTCTCGCCGCCTATGTCAAGGTGGGTGAAACCGAATTCACCGGCAAAGTCGACCGACTCGGCGCCACCACCCAGGACGATCGTTGGGGACGTCCCAGCAACTACGCCATCGCCCGGTTCCAGGGCGATGGCACGCTCGGATTGCTCGGCTTGAACGCGGATGTGCGCATCGTCCTCCCCCCCGTCGAAGCCAAACCCGATCGCGTTACCGCCCTCATCAACACCCTCACCGGCCAGGGCGTGGACGATCTCGAGTCCCGCACCGCCTCCGTGACCGTCGTTTGGATGCTGATCAGCCTCGGCAAGGTCCTGGGCTGTGCCCTCCTGCTGGTGAGTGTGACGCTGCTCCTGCTGGTGCTTTCACGCAGCTCCTTGATCTCCATCCTCGCCACGGTCGGACTCTGGCATGTCTCGAATCTCCTGTTCGATTTCGCCGGTTTGCCCGAACTGTCATACCTCGAAATGGTGCGAACCATGGACAAAGTCCTCGGTGGGGTGGCGCGCCTCGGCGACGAGCTCGCCAGCCTCGCCTGGCTCTATGGAATCGCCGCCGCCATCAGCGCCGTTGCCATTGCCTTGTTCATCGTGCGGGACCCGCCCAAATGAAGCGAAATCCCATTACCCTCGAGGGACGAGCTACCGCGAGTGCGTCGTGTCGTATCGTGCTGGAGACACTCGCGGCCTCATATCACTCGGCCCTCCAGATCGTCCACGCACGACGCACTGCGGCGATCGTGCTCGTGCTTCTAGCGACGATGGTATTAAGCCCGACAACACCCGCCGGCGAAACCGATCCCGAAGACGCGGAGGTGGCATCCCTGCCGGTGGTTCTCGGCGGGCGGCGAACTGGATCGCTGGGTCACGACCGATGGTCAAACCCACTCCGGTCGCGTGTTGAACGAGTCCTTTCGCCTGCGGACCAGCCACGGAGAACTTCACCTGCCCGCACGGTTCCTCGCGGCGATCGATCTGACCCGGCAACGCGATGGCATCGATGCGATCGTGACCGTCGCCGCCGACCGTCTCAGCGGCTTCCTGCTCGAACCCCAATTTCGATTCCAAACGCCACCCGATACCAACGCGGTCACAGAGCTGCGTCGTGAGCTGATCGCCAAAATCCTGTTTCGACTTTCGCCGCCGGATTCACTCGCGCGGCCGCCGGAATCGTTGATCGTCCTCCGCAACGGCGATTTCCTCGGCGGCCGGATCCAACCTGATAAACTGCGGATCCGTGAGTCAGGGGCCGAGCCTGGCGAGATCTCCCTGGCGAGCCTGGCCGACCTGACTTTTTCAGAATTACCGGGCAACCTGGTCCGGGTCGAACCGGCTCACGGCGACGCCTGGGAGGGGACCCTGTCGCCGCTCGACTTTCAGATCGAGCTCGCCATCGGTCTGCCGGTCACGGTCTATTCGGATCGGATCGCCTCGATCCGCCGCTGGACGGGGCTTTCATTCGAATTGGCCGGGCGCATCGGCATCCCAAGCACGCCCGCTCATCGGCCGGCCGGCCCCGCCAATGTCATCAGCCCCGGGTTCGTCTGGATTCCGCCCGGGGAGTTTTTCCTCGGCAGCCCGAACGAGGAAAAGGACCGTGAACTGGACGAAGGACCATCCACCCGGGCGATCATCCCCGATGGCTTCTGGATCGCTGCCCACGAAGTCACCCAGGCCGATTACGAATCCCTCATCGGCCGCAACCCCAGCCAGTACACCGGCGATGGCCGGCGTCCGGTCGAGAAGGTGAACTGGCAGGAAGCGATCGATTTCTGTCGGGCCTTGAACGCCCGCGAACAGGCCGCCGGCCGGTTGCCCGACGGTTACGCGTTCCGGTTGCCCACCGAAGTTGAATGGGAGTATGCCTGCCGGGCCGGAACCAGCACGCGCTTCAGCCATGGCGATGATCCGGGCTACCTCGAAACCCCTGGCTATGCCTGGTGCGGCCACAACAGCGGTTCCTCCACCCATCCGGTGGGTACTCGCAAGCCCAACCCCTGGGGCCTGTTCGACATGCACGGCAACGTCTGGGAATGGTGCCTGGACGCCTGGTCCGGCGCTTACCCCGGTGGCACCATCACGAATGCCGTCTCCGCGCCTCAGGGCTCCCTGCGGGTCGCCCGCGGCGGATCCTGGCTTTACGATCCTCGCTTCTGCCGTTCGGCCAACCGCGATAGCTACGGCATGCTCAATCGCTGCAGCGACGTCGGTTTCCGGGTCGTGCTCGCCCCCATCCCTTGAGAAGGAGCGACGATTGACGCTCGTATTCTGTGGAGGGGCGAGCTCCGCGAGTCCGCGGCATCCTGAGGTAGGAGGGACGAGCTCCGCGAGTCCGATATTGTAGGGCGCATTAAATACCGCGGCCTCGTATCACTCGGCCCTCCAGCCCGCCGCACGCGTTTCACCAACTTGGTTTCTCCGGCAGATGCGCGTCGAACTCGCGGATCAGGCCGGCTTCGTAATCGCCCGCGTAGCGGCCCGCGAAGAATCGATTCAGCGCCTCGTCATGCAACCGTTTCCACGAAGCCTCTTCGTCCCCCGGGTTGATGGGATAGAACAGCGCGCCGTTGCCCTGGGCCGCCTTGTAGTCGCCGGGAGCGTCGCCGATCATCAGCATCCTCCCCGGCGCGTACTTGCCGCCCGCGGCGAACCGGATGTGCTCGGTTTTGGTGCCGAGTTCCTGTCCGGCAATGAAGCGGACCTGCCGGTCGACGCCGTGCTCGGTCCACTCGCGCACGAGTGCTTCCGTGGGGGTTTGTGAAACCACGATCACGTCCGCCCGCTGGTTCATTCGGGCCAGGCTTTCCCGGAAAAGCGGGAAAGGCGGCACTCCTTCGACGAGATCCTCGATCGCCTGGTTGACGGCGATGGACCAGGCCAGCACCAGCTCGAGCGCGTGGTTCCCCGAGGCGACCTCCTGTTTCAGCGCGACATTGCCGAGTTTCGATTCCCGTTTGATCCAGGCCTCAAGCGGGGCGGTCTCCCAGATCCGCACGCCCCGGGCCTGGACCTGGGGACGGGCCGCCAGCAACTGCAACGACCGCACCAGCGCGGGGAAGCGGTTTGTGCCGCGCGTCTTCGAGTAAAGATTCACGAAATCCCATACCTCGCGGGCGTACTTGCTGGCCGCCTGCAGGTGGAAATGCTTGATGAACATCGGCGTGAAACACTCCTTGTGCTTGATCTCCATCGTGTCGAACACGCAACCGTCGGAGTCAATGCCGATGAAAAACTCCTGCGTGGGCTGGAGATCCTTGAGCGCCTGGATTGGGTCGGTCATGGCAGCGACCTATGCGTTGTAGGTGCCACTCGCCACAACCCCGCCGCGCCCGGTCCAGTTCGTGTGAAAGAACTCGCCCCGG
The DNA here is from genome assembly GCA_023383055.1 of Verrucomicrobiota bacterium. GTDB lineage: Bacteria > Verrucomicrobiota > Verrucomicrobiia > Limisphaerales > JAHDYP01 > JAHDYP01. Next base: position 78,641 of record JAHDYP010000006.1, read on the forward strand.
GGCTGATCGACCCGCTCGTAGGTGTGCGCCCCGAAATAATCCCGCTGCGCCTGCAGCAGGTTCGCCGGGAGCCGGGCCGCCCGATAGGCATCGTAGAAGGCCAGGGCCGTGCTGAAGGCGGGCACCGGAATGCCTTTCTTGACGGCGGTTGCCACCACCGTTCGCCAGCCTTTCTGGCATTTCTTGATCTCGCCCCGGAAATAGTCGTCCAGCATGAGGTTGGTCAGCTTCGCGTTGCGTTCGAAGGCTTCCTTGATTTTGCCGAGGAACACGCTCCGGATGATGCAGCCGCCCCGCCACATCAGCGCCACCCCGCCATAGTTGAGCTTCCACCCGTGCTGCGCCGCCGCCGCCCGCATCAACATGTAACCCTGGGCGTAGCTGACGATCTTGGACGCATACAGCGCCTGCCGGATCGCCTCGACGAACGCCGCGCGATCGCTGCTGATCCTGGGCCGCGGCCCCTTCAGTTTGCGCGCCGCCTTGACCCGCTCGTCTTTCATCGCCGAAACACAACGGGCATAAACCGCCTCGGCAATCAGCGTGATCGGGATCCCGAGATCCTGTGACGAGATGACCGTCCATTTGCCGGTGCCCTTCTGGCCCGCGGTGTCGAGGATCTGGTCCACGAGCGGCTGGCCATCGGCGTCCTTGTAGGCAAGTATATCGCGGGTGATCTCGATGAGATAGCTGTCCAGCTCGCCCCGGTTCCATTCGGCGAACACCTGGTGCATCTCGTCGGCGGTCATGCCAAGCCCCTCTTTCATGAGCTGATAGGCCTCGCAGATCAACTGCATGTCGCCATACTCGATGCCGTTGTGGACCATCTTCACGTAATGCCCCGCGCCGTTCTCGCCCACCCAGTCGCAACACGGCTTGCCATCCTCGACCTTCGCCGCCACCGCCTGGAAGATCGGCTGCACATGCGGCCACGCCGCCGGCGATCCACCCGGCATGATCGACGGACCGCGCCGCGCCCCTTCCTCCCCGCCGGAGACGCCGGTTCCGATGTAAAGCAAACCCTTGGACTCGACATACCGGGTCCGGCGTATCGTGTCCTCGAACAGCGAATTGCCGCCGTCGATGATGATGTCTCCCGGCTCCAGCAGCGGCAGCAGTTGTTCAATGAACTCGTCCACGGCCTGACCGGCTTTCACCATCAACATCACCCGCCGCGGTCGTTTCAGTGACGAGACCATCTCGCCGAGGGAATGCGCCCCGATCACGCGCGTTCCTTTGGCTTCGTGGTTGAGGAAGTCGTCCACCTTGGACACCGTCCGATTGTAGGCCACGACGGTGAACCCGTGGTCGTTCATGTTCAAAATCAGGTTCTGACCCATCACGGCCAGTCCAATCACGGCAATATCTGCGTTCATAAAACAGTTCAGTTTGAGCAAATCCTGGCGGCACCATACAAAACGACCGTCCCAGCGCCAACAGAATCCGATCCGTCAGGGACGGATTTCCGGACTGGCCATCGGATCCACAACCGTCCAGACTCGCGCCACTCATCATGAACGGAATACCTGTGCTGCACGTGGAAGCGGACTGCATCGCCCGCGCCTGGGAATCGTCGCTGGTGGAACTGCGCCGTCGCGGCTGCGTGATCCAAACCGAATATGACAAGCCGGAGGATCCGCCCAGCCGGGACGCCACCATGCTGATCACCATCACCGATCCGCTCTCGGAGCCGATGATTCACAAGGATTTCCCCGGCGGACCCATCGAGTTGCAGGAATACGTCATGGAGGTCTGTGAAGGCATCAAGGATCACCTGGTGCGCAACCCGGACGATCCGGCCGATACCCGTTGGGAATACACCTATCACCAGCGGTTGTTCGCCTACCGCGCGCCCGGCCTCGACCCGGTTGACCAGATCGAACGGGTCTGCCAGAAGCTCGCCCAGACGCCGCACACCCGCCGCGCCCAGGCCATCACCTGGAAGGTCTGGGAAGATAACGATTGCTACGATCCCGCCTGCCTCCAGAGCATCTGGTGCCGCATCCTGGAACAGGATGGCGTGCCGGTGCTCAGCATGAACGTGCGCTTCCGGTCGAACGATGCCTACAAAGCCGCGTTCATGAACATCTTCGCCCTGGTCCAACTCCAGCAGCGAATCGCCGCCCAAATCGCCGAACGACGGGGACACCCCATCCGCGTCGGCCGGTATTGTCACCTCGCCGATAGCTACCACATCTACGGCTCCAACCTGCGTGAGTTCGAGTCCCGATTCCTCGGCGCGCTCGAGAAGCGGACTTTCGAGCAACGCACCCTGCGCTACGCCGACGTGCGCGACATGATGGAAGAAGCCCGGCCCATGCTGCTCGAGAAAGCCCGGGAGATGGGGGAACAGAGCCGCTAGCCCGGATGCCTTAGACCAAATGGCTTTGACCGATGCCCTGGGGGTGCCGTATGGTTCGCGGCAGAATTAAATCGAATTACGACTATGAGCAACACCTACGTCCCTCTCATCAGTTCCGCCGTCGCCGGTCCGCTCGGCGTCCTGCATCTGCCGCGGCTCTGGCTCAAAGCCTCCCTCGAAGCCCAGGGCAAGCTGGCCGCGGGTTACCCGGGGATCGGCCAAGGCTATGACATGATGGTGATCAACGCCCTCGGGCTGAAGCCGGACGCGGTGAAGGCGTTCATCGGAACGAAACCGACCTACCCGCAGTTCGAGAGCTGGATCAAGCGGCAACCGGGCGCGCGCCTGGACAAGGCCACCATCTACAAGCTGAACGTGGCGATCATGGGTTACATCCACGAAGACAGTGTCCGCAAGGGCATCCTGTCGGCGAACGGCCTGCCCGATGACGGGTCGGTCAATCCCGGCGCGGTGGATCTCAATAACCTCGACGACTGGTTCGAGTTCCATCAGGCCGTGCTGAAGTGATGGCGGCGGTGAAGAATCGACGCTAACAGCAACGGCGGGGTGCTTGTGCGGATGACGGGCGAGCACGGGATTTGGCCCCGGTGCCTCGAATTCCAGCTCAACCAGAAGCAGGCCGGAGATTTCTGGGCCATTCGCGGCTATGAATTCACCGGGCCACCGGAGCAACTTCAAGTGATGACGAACGCCGCGTTGGGTGTGCTTCGCCACCTTAAACGGCAGGCGGACCAGGAGAAACCTGTGGGCGAATGGAACCAGTTCGAGGGCCTTGTGGACGGTGCGATCGTGATCCAGAAGGTCAATGGCACGGTGGTGAACCGCGCCACCGGTTGCGACGTCGTGCCCGGCAGAATCCTGATCACGGCGGAAGGTCAGGAGATACAGTTCCGCAACGTGCGATTGATGCCGCGACAGTGAGGCCGTTTTGAGAACGATTGGAGTCACGGCTTCACATTAGACAATTGAGTTGGTGACAACAGGGAAGGGAGAGCATGGGAGTTGGGGGTTACAGAAGGAAACGAAGGTAACGAAAACCCTGCGGCCAATGGAACGGACGCTTTCCTTCGTTCTCTTCGTTGCCTTCTGGTGCGCCAAGAGAAGCCTGGTGCCTCTCATTGAATGAAAGGTG